>CAJUFH010000024.1 GCA_910585755.1 uncultured Muribaculaceae bacterium
TGAGGGGGTAGTGATCATTAGATCGTGTGAGTTCGAGTCTCATTTCGGACACTTTCAAAGCCGCAATCAGCACCCCTGCTGATTGCGGCTTTCCTTTTTTCTCTCCCCCTCCCGTCTATTCCCTTTTGTCTTCTTTTAATAGGTCTGTAGAAAATTAATCTCTTCCGTTCCTGGTGTGCGTGGCTGATGTCCCATTTGGTGCGCGAGGCGTAAGCCGAGTGAAGAAATGGCGTTTCTTTTTAATTTCCTGCTCTTCAAGCCCTCTCTCAGCCTCCCTGTGGCGCGTTTTGGACATTTGTCGTATCAAATTCAACAATTGAGGGTGGGGGTAAGGGGCTTGGCGCGTTAAATTCGCGACAGTATTTCTATCGTTATTACCAAGTAATCTCTTACCACCCGATCCATGAACAAACACTTGATGACTTTGCCCGTGCTGGCCGCAGTTGCCCCGGCGGTGTCGGCGCAGCGTCTTCCGGCCGCGCAGCCCGCGGAGGGGCGCAGGCCGAACATCATTATCATGATGACTGACGACCATACCTGGCAGGGGATAAGCTGCTACGGCAGCAAGCTGATGCGGACTCCCAACCTCGACCGGATTGCTAACGAGGGGATGCGAATGGACCGCGCCTATGTGGCCAACGCCATTTCCGGCCCATCCCGCGCCTGCATCTTGACAGGAAAGTACAGCCATATGAACGGCTTCACTGACAACTCCCGCACTTTCGACG
The DNA here is from genome assembly GCA_910585755.1 of uncultured Muribaculaceae bacterium. Classification (GTDB taxonomy): domain Bacteria; phylum Bacteroidota; class Bacteroidia; order Bacteroidales; family Muribaculaceae; genus UBA7173. Next base: position 729 of record CAJUFH010000024.1, read on the forward strand.
GCTCGCAGCAGACTTTCCCGAAGATTCTCCGCAACGCGGGCTACCAGACTGCGATGATTGGCAAATGGCATCTCAACTCCGCTCCCCAGGGCTTCGACACTTACAGTATTCTCGTAGGGCAGGGGGAATATTATAACCCTGTGTTTATCGAGGACGGCGTTGAGCGCACGGTTCCCGGATACGTCACCGACATAATAACCGACAAGGCTATTGACTTCCTCGATCACCGCGACAAGGAGCGTCCCTTCGCCGTGCTTTACTACCATAAGGCTCCCCACCGCAACTGGATGCCCGCGCAGCGCCATCTCGGAGCGTTCGACGACGTTATCTTCCCCGAGCCGGACAACCTGCTCGACGATTATTCGGGACGCGGCAGCGCTGCCAGGGGGCAGACGATGGAAATCGGCCGCGACATGTGGCCTGAATGGGACCTTAAACTTATGTCGGCCGAAGACCTCGCCAAGGACTACCACGTCGAGAAATCCGGCGACGCTAACAAGGACGACGTGAAAGCCGCCAACGACTGGCGCGCAAGCGTGATGCGCTACCAGAGTGTCTACAACCGCATGTCCTCCGAGGAAAAGGAGCGCTGGAACGCCGCCTACGCGCCCCGTATCGCCGAGTGGCAGAAAGTTAAGAACGGAACCCCCGAAGAGATTACCCGCTGGAAATACCAGCAGTATATGCGCGACTACTGCTCCGTAATCAAGGGGGTTGACGAGAATGTGGGCCGCATGCTCAACTACCTCGACAGCATCGGCGAGCTTGATAACACCATAATAGTATATACCTCCGACCAGGGCTTCTTCCTCGGAGAGCACGGGTGGTTCGACAAGCGGTTTATGTACGAGGAGTGCCAGCGCACCCCGATGATGATCCGTTACCCGAAAGCCATTCCGGCCGGAAGCGTTTCTCAAGCGCTCGCGATGAATATCGACCTCGCCCCGACGTTTATCGACATGGCCGGGCTGCCCGTCCCTGAGGATATCCAGGGGCGCTCCCTCAAGCCCGTGTTCGACAACGGGGGGAAGGCTCCCGAAGGCTGGCGCGAAGGTGTCTACTACCATTATTACGAATACCCCTCGTGGCACTCCGTTAAGCGCCATTACGGAATCCGCACCGCTGACTACAAGCTAATCCATTTCTACAACGACGTTGACGAGTGGGAGCTGTACGATATGCGCCGCGACCCGCGCGAGATGCGGAATGTATATGACGACCCCGCCTACGCCGAAGTCCGAGCCGACATGCACCGCCGTCTCGAGAAGCTGCAGCGCGAGTGCCGCGACACCGACCCCCGCGAGCAGGAATTCGAGTTTTTCCGCGGCGCCGACCAACTCTAATCAACCGGCGCAATGTGTAGGGACGCGGCGTGCCGCGTTTACTATGCGGATAAAATTGATTGATTTCCAAATCTGACGCGGCACGCCGCGTCCCTACACCCCGGTTTGGTTTTACCTTCACCTTTCACCCTTCACTATTCACCTTTAACTTTTCACCAAAACTACATAAATGGACAGAAGAAAATTCCTGAAACGTTCGGGCTGGACCCTTCTCGGGTTGGCAGCCGCCGGTAGCGGGGCCTCGATGTTCGCCCGCTCCAACGACAGCGATTCCCTCCCCGACGATATAAAGCGGAAGATGCCGTCGATGAAAGACTTCAAGGTCTTTTGGGGTGACATCCACAACCACTGCAACGTGACCTACGGCCACGGCGACCTTTCCGACGCTCTCGCCGCCGCGGAGCAGCAGCTCGATTTCGCGTCTGTGACCCCGCATGCCCTATGGCCCGACATCCCCGGGGCCGACGACCCTCGCCTTGCCTGGGTAATCGACTATCATACCGACGCATTCCGCCGTCTCCGCGAGGGTGGTTACGAGAAATACCGCAAGGCGATCGAGGCTGCCAACCGTCCCGGCAAGTTCCTGACATTCGTTTCTTACGAGTGCCACAGCATGGAGCATGGCGACCATGTCGCGCTCTTCCACGACTTCGACGTGCCCCTCGTGGAGTGCGACTCCGTGCCCGATCTTATGGCCCGTCTCGCCCCCTATAAGTGCTTCGTCACTCCCCACCACATGGGCTACCAGACCGGCTTCCGCGGATTCAATTGGGACAAGTTCGCCAACAACCGTATCACCCCCTTCGTCGAGATGTTCTCCCGCCACGGTCTGGCGGAAAGCGACCAGGGAGACTACAACTACCTCCACGACATGGGCCCCCGCGTATGGGAAGGCTCGATCCAGTGCGGCCTGGAGAAGGGCCTGAAGTTCGGCCTGATGTGCTCGACCGACCAGCACGCCGGTTATCCCGGAAGCTATGGCGACGGCCGTATCGGCGTGTTCGCCCCCGAACTGGAGCGCGGCGCCCTGTGGGACGCTATGCAGGAGCGCCACGTCTGCGGTATCACGGGCGACAAAATCAAGATTGATTTCCGTATCAACCAGGGGCGTTCCGGCGACGTTATCAAGGCCGGGAAGCGCGAAATCTATGTCAATGTCGAGGGCATGAACCAGATTGACTACGTCGACATTATCAAGAACGGCGAAAGCATCGCCCGCCTCAACGCACCCCACCGCAACGTGCTCCCCGATTCCGACATCATCCGCGCCAAGCTCAAGGTCAACTTCGGCTGGAACCGCGAGGAAGAGTATATCCACTGGCTCGGAAACCTCCGCCTGACCGACGGCCGCATTAACGACATGCAGACCTGCTTCCGCGGGGCTGCATTCACCTCCCCCCAGCCGGGCGAGACGGAGTTCCATACCCGCGTCAACCGCGTTGCCGAGCGCGGCGACCGCCATATAGCTCTCGACATGTACTCCTCGAAGAACCCCAACGTGCTCACTCCCGCCATGCAGGGCGTCATTCTCGACGTCGAGATGCCCCGTTCGGCGAAAGTCGTCGCCGAGTTCAATGGCCATACCTACGACCATACTCTCGACGAGCTGCTCCAGGGCTCCCGCGCCCATTTCCTCCGCGGATGGCTCTCGGAAGCGATTCAGTTTGAGCGCGCGACTACGGAGTCGGGCTTCCTCGCCGGCCATATCATGACCGACGAGAAGGCCGAACGCGATACCGACTACTACTATGCCCGCGTCCGCCAGCGCGACGGCCAGTGGGCCTGGACCTCCCCCATCTGGGTCGAGCGCGTCTGACCCTGTCAGTCCTTTCTGCATTGAGGCGCTGTGTCAAAATCAATGACACAGCGCTTTTCGTACCCGGATGGGAGGGTGCTGTCAGAATGGTCCAGATGGGCCGTTATGATGCGCCCTCGTTATTGGAAACGTTCCCGCAAACTTCCGTTAACTTATTGGAAACGTTTCCGTTAAGTTTGGAAACGTTCCCGCTAATTTTTTGGCCCGAATTTAAAAATTGAGTGTTCTTTATATCTATCTTTGCGTTGTCGAACTGACAAATCAACCTCAAATCTAACAACAAAAACAATATCTTCCTATGAAAAAATTCTTTACTCTGGCAGCTATGGCACTGGCGTTTTCCACCGCTGTCCACGCCCAGAATTTTACAACCCTGACAACTCCCGAGGAAATCCTCGCCAATTCGCTGGAAAACGAGGCCGGTGCGAAGACCGCTTTCGAAGCTGTCCTTGACAACGCCGAAGCTACCGATGCCGAAAAGGCCGACGCAATGCACCTCTACATGCAGCTCTCCACTCCCGCCCCCGGCTACGCCTACGACATGTCCTTCCTCCTCAGCTACAACTCCGTGCATGAAACCGTATCAACTACTACTCTGAATACCGTATGGAAAACAGAAGTACCGGGCGTTGATACAACTCCGAGCCAGAGGTGGATTAAAACGAATGGTAACGATAATGCCAATCCTCCTGTACCTACCACTGCTTTGGTAGCTAATTATCAAACTGCATTCCAAACTGAGGAATCTTTCGGAAAGTTCATCGTTTACCAGGAAGTGGAACTTGCCGCAGGTGCGTATTATTTGGCTGCTGAGGCATATGCTGCGGGAGCGGCTTCATGTGCTAACCTTGCTGCCGACAACGCTGTCAGCGCTGCTATTATTGGCGGCGGTGCTCTCAAACCATACAATGTCAGCTTCAATGTGACAGACGCTTCTCAGAATGTAAAGATTGGTATTAAGAGGAATGATAAGGCTGGAAAGCTCACTCATATTTATTTTAACGATATGTACCTCTACAAGGTTTCCAATATCATTGCTATCAAGGACGATGCCAATGGCGCGCTCGCAGCCGCTGAGGGTGTGGACGTACAGCTTCAGCGCGAGTTCAAGGCCGGGGTATATTATCCTATTTGCCTTCCTTTCGTAATTTCAGACTGGCATGAATACTTTGAGGAAGTGGTCGCTTGGGTCGCAAATGATGCCGAATCAATCTCTTTTAATAATTCGAGTGCCCAGACTATGGCTCGCAAGCCATATCTCGTGAAAGTCGCACAGGATATAACAAAGGATAATTATATTACTTTTAAGAACGTTACCGTTACTTCCGGTAATGCTGGTTCCTGGACTAAGAATGATTATCCCGATATGAAGATGTTAGGTAACTGGGCAGCCGGTACTGTTCCCGCTGACTGCTACTACCTTGAAGACGGTAGCTGGAAACTCAGCGACGGTACAGCTCCTCTGACCTCCTTCTCCGCTTATATGGACGCTACGGCTGCCGCCGCTCATCCCGAAGTGATGGCTATGAAAGTCAACAACCAGGTAGTTACCTCTATCCTTGAGGTTGCCGAGGCTTCCGACGCTCCCGCGATTGTCAATGTATACAACCTGCAGGGTATGGTTGTAAAGGCAGGTGTCAGCGAGGCTGACGCGCTTGAAGGCCTTCCCCGCGGTCTCTATATCGTAAATGGTAAAAAGGTAGTTAAGTAAGGTTAAGAGATTGTCTGTAATTTTTTCCGAATGATTTTCAGAGCTATTTTTGAGAGAATTTTTAGATTTGAAGAGGGAGCGATGCGGGCATCGTGACCGATGAGAAGCTAAAAATTCGCCAAAAAGAGCCTGAAAATCAGAAGAAAATCCTTATGAAAAAATTTTCAGACAATCTCGAAGTAGGTAAAAACAGAGTAAAGTCTTGCGGAGACTATCTCGCTCCGCAAGACTTTTACCATTTTAACAGGCTCCCTGCATCCAATCTAACGGTTTGTTATCCAATGAAAAATACCCGCGGCTTTCTCTTTCTGACTGTTTTATCGCTCGCGGCGGCATCGGCCGGCGCACAGAACGCCTGTCTTGTCGAGGCTGAGGCGTTCCAGTTCAAGGGCAAATGGGTGGTGGAGAAATCGTCCGACTGTCTCGGCACAGCGATGCTGCGCGTTTACCAGGATAACAACCTGTCGTCGGAAGCCGACGCTCTGACTGTCATCGACATAGCGGAGGCGGGAACTTACCAGGTTTGGACCCGCTCGCAGGATTTTCTCGATTCCCCTCGTCCAAGAACCTATACTCTTACTGTCGGCGCCACTGAAATGGCTCCCTCGGGAGCGCACGGCGTTGCCGGATTCAGGTGGGAAAGGGTGGGGGAGGCCTCGCTCGACGCTAAGCGGACTCTTCTGCGGCTCCACGATAGCGGCGGCTATTATGGCCGTTGCGATGCGATTCTGCTTGTGAAGGATGCCTCCGTTGACCCCAACAGGCTGACAAACACGGAAATCGCCCGCTGGCGCCGCTCCCCGGTAGTGATGGACTATTCGACCGCCTCGTCCCCCTCGCTCGAAGCCCCCCCGCGACATCGCCGCCGGATACACTGTGCTCGCTACGACCTCGAACCCCGACCTGCGCGTCAGCTTCGTAAGGCTTTCCGACGGCTCCATAGCTTGTAAGACCGATTTTTATGCCGCCGGGTCTTGGCGCCGCTTTGTCTCCTCGGCAGAGGACAACCGCGTGGCGCTGATCTGCAATACCGCTCTCCCGGCTGTGAACCATAACCAGTTCTACCCCTCCTGGGATTATTGCGCCGCCCGTCGTGAGATGACCTTCGACGGAGCGGTTTACCCGGTGAATATCGACGGTGACAACAGCAACCCCTATTTCACCGGGGAACTGTCGGAGGCTCGACCAGTCGAGGTTACTAAGACCTCCGCCAACACTATCAAGGTAACGTATGACTGCGGAGACAAAGGGGAACTGACCGGTTATTGGATGCTCCCCGACCAAGGCGCCCACGCGACGGTGCGGCTCGTGTTCAAGCCGGCCGCCGATGGCGCTTATACTATGGCGCTCCACGCGTTCAAGGGGGTGGCCGAGGAAGCTGTGAGCGGGGCGCTTATGCCTCCGATGTTTGTCGGTGACAAGCTCCCGGCTACCCCGCAGATGCTTTTCTCCTCGATGATGCCGCAGTGCGTGTCGGGGGTTGAGGCGCTGATGCCGTTCGGAAAGGTGACGGCGTTCGCCGCCGCCGATCTTTCCTGTTTCAGCCAGGATTGGGGCGGTTTCGACTATTCCGCCGTCGGGTTCACTCTCCGCGACAGCCGCGGCGATGTCGGGCCGGTGGCGTTCGCTCCTCTGCCTGGTATGAAGGATTCGGTTGTCAAGGCGGGGCGCCGCGTGGAGGCTCATTTCGTGGTAGGCGTTACCGCAGGAGGGTGGGGCGACGCTCTGGAATATGCCAGCGACAATGTTTTCGAGGTCGGCGACTACCGCCGTCAGGAGAGTGTCTCGCTGACTCAGACTATTGAGAATGTCGCCGCGTTGCTGAAAGACCCCGCCGCGTGCGGTTGGAACGCTGCGATGAAAGGCTTCTGGGATATCGAGGCTAACGGCGCTGTCGCTCCTACTGTCGTGCAGTCGGCCCCTCTCGCGCTCCTCGGTGCCTCGGTGCTTGCCGATGACGAGGAGCTGTACGAGACACGCGCGTTGCCCTCGATCGAATACGCGCTGTCGCGCAACGGATTCCGCACTGTCGGCAACTCCCCCCAGGCCCTCAGACCGATGGCCTCGCAGTTCCCGACAACCCTTTACGAGGGAATAAACACCCTTACCGGCGGCCTGAATCCCTGGCTCGCGTCCCAGGCGCTCCCCGAGGGCGCGCTCCGCTCTGCCAACGGGTATTTCTCTACCGTTCAGCCCTTCCGACAGGCTCTTTCCGCCTACCGCCTGACCGGCGACGCGGCTTGGCTCGACCGCGCGAGAACTCTTGCCGACAAGTATGTCGAAGAAATCTACGGTAACGGCTCCCTGGGCGACGCTCCCGCCCCCGGCACCTTCTATAATAGTCAGATGGCACCCGACTGGGGCCCATTGCTTGATATTTACAAGGCAACCGGCGACGAGCGTTACGCCGCTGCTGTCTCTTATGCCGCCGCATACTCTATCGCGGGAGTGAAGTCCTGGCCGAAAGTTGCCGACGGCAGTCAGACAGTCCATCCCGGTGGGAAATACGACGGGGTGACAACCGTCTGGTGGCGCGGCGAGGAGCCTTACCGTCTCGGTTTTCCGCGCAAAGATGGCGACTCCCCCGAGCGTGATGTCGAGGCCTGGCGCGTTTCGGGCGTCGGACTCGGCATGGAGCAGCCCGCGACCTATTTCGTCCGTACCGCGGGAAAGACCGTGCGCCCGGTATATATGAACTCCTGGGCTCCCCGTCTCCTCGAGCTTTCCGGTGTTTCCGGCAAACCGCTCCACGAGACCTATGCCCGCAATGCCGTGGTCGGCCGCGCTGACAACTATCCCGGCTATTACGCGACCGGCTACACCGACATAAACCTCTCGGCCCGTTTCCCTTACGAAGGCCCCGATGTAAGCTCTATCTATTATCACCATATTCCCGGTTACATCGCTATGCTGCAGGATTTTCTTGTCAGTGAGTTTGAGCTGCGCAGCTGGGGTGAGGTCTCTTTCCCTGCCGCTCGCCAGGAGGGCTTCGTATGGTTCGCCAACAACATATACGGAGGTGCCAAAGGGATGGTCTACGGCAACGAGGCGCGGCTTTGGATGCCGGCCGGGGCGTTTTCGGTCGATAATCCGTCGGTCAACCTCCTTGCGGCCCGCGACGCCTCCAGGCTCTACATCCTCCTTACCGGCGAGTCCGACGACGCGGTGCGCGCCAATCTCCTCTTAGGGGATGAGGTCGCCCGACAGCTTGCCGAACCGACCCCCCAGGTGGCTGTCGAGGTTCCGTCGCGCGGAGTGAAGATGCTTGTTTTCGATGCCCGGTGGGATAACTATTCCGAGGCCCCGGCTCTTGAAAACGGAATGGAGGTTGTCAGGACAAACACCGTCGCCGGGCAGCTCTATCTCTACCGCGTCCGTTCCCCGTTCGGATGGGACTCTCTCTACGGATTCGCAGACTGCGGGGCTGTCAGCGGCCTTGCGGTGAAGGTCGAGTGCGGCGCAGAGACCCGGACCGTTTCAGCCTGGCCTTATGAATGGAGTTTCGGCCGTTTCGGCTATGATGAAGCGGCGGAAATGAAAATCACGATTACCCTTAACGGACGTGCGATAGCTTCCGTCGAGCGCTCCTTCGACCCCCGCGAGTCGGGCGTTGAATCTGTCGTCGCCGACACCCGGCCCGCACCCCGGGAGGGTATCTACCGCCTCGACGGCGTGAGGGTAGACGAAATCGACCTTCCCGGCTTCTATATCGCGAACGGACGTAAAATTTTGCAAAAATAGGCCGTTAAAATCGTCTGACCATCGAATGGTTGCGAAATATATGCTATATTTGCATATATAAAATTAACTTGCCGGAAAATGCTGATTCTTCCGGCTGCCTCTCCTTAAATCGCCACAATATGAGCAACCATATAACAATCAAAGATATAGCAAAAGCGTTAGGGATTTCGACCTCGACTGTGTCAAGAGCCTTGTCGGATGCCTGGGATGTAAAGCGCGAGACGCGCGACCAGGTGCTCGCGATGGCAAAGAAACTCCATTACCATCCTAATCTCAACGCCAAGAACTTACAGAACAAGCGCACGGGAACAATCGGTATCATAATCCCCGAGTTCGTCAGCAGCTTTTTCCCGAATGTCGTCCTCGGCATACAGGAGGTGCTCTACCAGGAGAACTACCATATGTTCATAACCCAGAGCAACGAAAACCGCTCGCAGGAACTGGACAATCTGCGTCTCCTCCAGGAGCACAATGTCGAAGGTATAATAATGTCAATCACCAACGAAGGGGGTAACGAGGAGGAATATAAGGAAGTGATGGCCAACGGAATGCCGATTGTCTTCTTTAACCGCTGTCCCAAGACGCTCGCCGCCCCGAAAGTGCTGATCGACGATTCGCTGATGGCGGAGAAAGCCGTTGAGCATCTGATTGCGGCCGGACACCGCGACATATGGCACCTCGCCGGTCCGGTAAATCTCGAAATCAGCGCCATGCGCGCCGAAGGGTATGCCAACGCCCTGCGCCGCCATGGTCTCGACCCCGAGGGCAAAACCGTTACCGCCGGAATCTTTATCAACGACGGCCTGGCCGCCATGGAGAAAATAATCGGCGAGGGAGGAAAGCTCCCCGACGCCATTTTCTGTTTCAACGACCCTGTCGCGATCGGGGCGATGAAGGCTCTGAAAAACGCCGGCAAGCGTATTCCCGACGATGTCGCTATCGTCGGCTTCAGCGAAGGCTCGATGGCGACCGTTGTCGAGCCCCAGTTGACAACCGTCCTTCAGCCGATGAAAGAGATGGGGCGCCAGGCCGCCCGCCTCCTCCTCGAGCAGCTCCAGGCGAAGCGCCCCCTCTCCCCCCGCACTGTCTGCCTCGACGCGACCCTCAACATCCGCGCCTCCTCCTCCCCCGCCTGATTCCCTTCCGCCCCTTTCACCCGCCCTCTTCTCCCGTCCTCGCCTTCTTCTCTCGCCCTCGCCCTCCCGCTTGGTGCGCGAGGCGTAAGCCGAGCGAAGAGCAGGCGTCCTTCCTCTTCCCCTCCCTCCTTCCCCCATCAGAAAGTGTTTTTTGTTCGGTGCGCCCGCCGGAAGGCGGGCGTTCCCGTCTGTTCCCCGCCCTCGGAAACGTTTCCAAAAATCCTCGAAAACGTTCCCGCTAATTTTCTTGTAAGTTTACGAAAATCACACATTTATATTTCCTAAATTTGCATTGCGCTTAAATCACAACAATACCCGGAAAGAACATGAGTAACGTCGATTTCATCACGATTCTTCTTTTTTCAATAGGAGTACTCTTCACCGGCATCGCCTTCTCGCGTACCGGCAAGGACATGAAGAGTTTCTTCGCCGGGGGCGGCAACGTCCCCTGGGCTATGAGCGGACTGTCGCTCTTCATGGGCTTCTTCTCGGCCGGAACCTTCGTGGTCTGGGGCTCGATTGCCTATTCCTACGGTTTCGTGGCCGTCATGATACAGATGACCATGGCGCTCGCCGGATTCGTCGTCGGCACCTGGATCGCCCCCCGCTGGCAGCGCACGCACACCCTGACCGCCGCCCAGTATATCAGCGAGCGCCTCGGGGTAAACGTTCAGAAATTCTACACATATATCTTCCTGATAGTCTCGGTTTTCACCACCGGCAGCTTCCTCTACCCGGTCGCTAAAATCGTCGAGGTCTCGGCGGGAATCCCCCTCACAACCTCTATCCTCGTGCTCGGTGTTTTCAGTATGATATATGTGTCGATCGGAGGCCTCCGCGGAGTAGTCGTGACCGACGTCCTCCAATTCGTGATTCTCTTTTCGGCGGTCATCATCGTCGTTCCCCTCTCGTTCGAGAAGGTCGGCGGCGTGGATAACTTCCTCGCCGGCATCCCCGAAGGCTTCTTCGAGCCGGTGCGCGGCGAATACTCCTGGTGGTTCCTCCTCGCTTTCTGCGTCTATAACTCCTTCTTCCTCGGCGGCAACTGGGCGTACGTCCAGCGCTATACCTCGGTGAAGACTCCCGCCGACAGCCGCAAGGTAGGGTGGCTCTTCGGATGTCTGTACCTCGTCAGCGCCCTGCTGTGGATGCTCCCCCCGATGCTCTACCGCGTCTACGACCCCTCACTGGCCGGCCTCGATAACGAGAACGCCTACCTGCTGATGTGCAAGGAGGCGATGCCCAACGGCCTCCTCGGCCTCATGCTCGGCGGCATGATTTTCGCCACCGCCAGCTCCCTGAACGCCACCCTTAACATCTCCGCCGGCGTGTTCACAAACGATATTTTCAAACGCCTCTCCCCCCGCGCCACCGATAAGACCCTGATGCGCGTCGCCCGTTTCTCGACGCTCGGTTTCGGAGTCCTGGCGCTTGTCGTGGCCCTGCTCGTCAAGAGTATGGGTGGGATTGTCAACGTCGTGATTAGCGTCGCGGCACTCACCGGCGTGCCTATCTACCTCCCCGTGATATGGTCCCTCTTCAGCCGTCGCCAGAACGCCCGCACAATCCTCTCGATAACCCTCATAAGCCTGGCCGTCAACCTGCTGTTCAAGTTCGTTACTCCCGCCTTCGGGCTCACCCTCAGCCGCGGCGCTGAGATGGGAGTCGGAGCCTTCGTGCCAGTGGTCCTGCTGATAATAAGCGAGATATGGCTTGCCGCCAGGGGGTATGTCGATCCCCGCTACGCCGTTTATAAGAGCATCGCCCGCAAGGAAGGCGAACCTACCGAAACCGCGGCCGAAGGGAAGGCTGCCAACCGCTTCACCCGCCGCGTTCTTGGCCTCAGCATAATGGCCGCCGGCATCCTCATCGCCGTTCTCGGCTTCCTGGCCGACTCCTCCCAGTATGTTCCTGTAACCATGGGAGTAATTGTCCTGGTGATTGGTTCCGTAATCCGATACAGAAAATAAGGTAAAAAAGATAAGAATATACACGCATATGAATAGTCAAGGATTTGTAACTTCCCGAGCCGCCCGTTGCGAAAAGGTTTCTGGCGATGTGGTGGTAATCGGCGGCGGCCTTACCGGAGTATGCTGCGCCCTGACCGCCGCCCGACGCGGCACGAAAGTCGTCCTCGTCCAGGACCGACCCGTGCTCGGAGGCAACGCTTCGAGCGAGGTACGCCTGTGGGCGTTGGGGGCCACCTCCCATATGGGAAACAACAACCGCTGGTCGCGCGAGGGTGGGGCAATCGACGAGATCATGACCGAGAATGTCTTTCGCAACAAGGAAGGGAACCCCGTGATTTTCGATACCGTGCTCCTCGACCTCGTCATGCGCGAGCCGAATATCAGGATGCTCCTCAACACCGTTGTCTACAAGGTCGGCAAGAGTTCCGACGATACGATTGACTACGTCGTCGCCTACAATCCGATCAACGAGACCCGCTACGAAATCAAGGGGCGCTTCTTTGCCGACTGCTCGGGCGACGGCCTCGTCAGCTACCTCGCCGGAGCTCCATACCGCATGGGTTCCGAAGACCGCGCCGTCTACGGCGAAGGGTTCACCCCCGACAAGCAGACCTACGGCGAGCTCCTCGGCCATACGATTCTCTTCTATATGAAGGACACCGGCAAGCCCGTCGAATATGTCGCTCCCGACTTCGCCCTGCGCGACGTCGAGAAACACATCAGCAAAATCCACAACGACGAATACTTCTCGATCCACCACCACGGCTGCAAGTACTGGTGGATTGAGTACGGAGGCCGTCTCGACACGATTCACGACTCCGAGGACATTAAACGCGAGCTCTGGAAAGTGGTCTACGGGATATGGAACTATATCAAAAATTCCGGCAAATTCCCCGAAATGGCTACCTACACGCTTGAATGGGTCGGCACCATCCCCGGCAAGCGCGAGTCGCGCCGTATGCAGGGCATATACACTCTTACCCAGCAGGATATAATCGAACAGCGCGCCCATTACGACGCCGTGTCCTACGGCGGATGGGCCATCGACCTCCACCCCTCAAACGGCGTTTACGCCGACGGCCGCGCCTGCAACCAGTGGCATTCAAAAGGTGTCTACCAGATTCCATACCGCTGCTATCTCGGCGCGAATATCCGAAACCTGATGTTCGGAGGACGCATTATGAGCTCTTCGCATGTAGCCAATGGTTCCACACGCGTCATGTGCACCTCCGCCAGCGGAGGCCAGGCGATAGGCATGGCGCTCGCCCTTTGCGTGGAGAAAAACCGCATGCCCGCCGACTACGTCAGCCGCGACCTGATCGGGGAATTGCAGCGGGCCCTTCTTGAGGCCGGCCAGTATATCCCCGGCCTCGACCTCCCTTCCGAGGATAACCTCCTCCATTCCGCGGAAGTCGCTGCGAGCAGCACCTTCCTCTTTGACGGCTACGCCTCCAACGGCTCTTTCCGCCCCCTGCGGTTCTCTACCGCCTCCCTCTTTCCCGTTAAGGGCGCGATGCCCGAAATATCCCTCCGCGTCCGTGCCGAGGAGCCGACGGAGTTGAAGGTTGAGCTGCGTACCGCCCTCCGCGACAACGGCTATACCCCCGACAATACCCTCGAAACCGTTACTATCCCTCTCGAAAAAGGGGAACAGCAGATTTCCTTTAAGTTCCGTAGCGAGTTCCCTGAGAGCCGCTATGTGTTTGTCTGCTTTATGGCCAACGAAAAGGTCGCGCTCGGCGAAAGCGACGACCTCGTAAGCGGGACCACGACCGTCCTCAACCAGATCAACCTCGCTGTCTCCAACTATGGCCGTCAGGACCCCCCGGAAGACATCGGCATCGAGAGCTTCGAGTTCTGGTGCCCCTTGCGCCGTCCCGCGGGGAAAAACATCGCCATGGCCCTTTCCCCCTCCCAGGAAATATTCTCCCTCGACCTTATGCGCGACAGCCTGACCCGTCCTGTCGGAGCGACCAACGCCTGGGCCGCTTCTCTCGATGACAATGCCCCGGAGCTGACCCTCCGTTGGGACAAGCCCCGCCGAGTCTCCGAAATCAAGCTCTTTTTCGACACCGATTTCGACCACGCCATGGAGACCGTGCAGATGGGCCATTCGGAGAACGTCATGCCCTTCTGCGTCCGCGACTATGAGATTCTCGACGCGGAGAACCGCTGTCTCGCGAAAGTGTCTGGCAACTACCAGGCCGTCAACTATATCAGGCTTGCCGAGCCGGTCGAAACCGACAGCCTCCGAATCCGCCTTTCACATCCCTCGAAGCGGATTCCCGCGACTCTTTTCCATATCGTAATAAAGTAACATAACTATATGAAAACCAATCTTAAATCACATTCAGCCATGAAGACTGCCGTCGTCTCTCTCCTGGTGGCTCTGATGGCGCTCGGCAGCTTCGCCGCCTCCGCGGCGAACACCATTAGCGGCATCGTGGTCGACCTCGACAACGGGGAGTCGGTAATCGGCGCCACGATTGCCGTCGGAGGCAAAGCCGCCAGTATGATTACCGACGTCAACGGCGAATTTTCTTTCAGCTACGACAAGCCCGAAGCGACCATCGAAATCCGCTCGATAGGCTACGAGACGCAGACCGTAACCGTAAGCGCCTCGAAAAAGAACAGCATCCGCATGCGCCCCTCGACGGCCCTGCTCGACGAGGTTGTCGTGGTCGGCTACGGCACGACTACACGCAAGGATGTGACAGGTGCCGTGTCGAAAGTCAACGTCCAGGATATGCGGAAGGCTCCCGTCTCAAACTTCGAGGAGGCGCTGGCCGGACGTGTCGCCGGCGTCCAGTCGACAAGTAGCGACGGACAGCCCGGCAGCGATCTTAATATCGTGATTCGAGGCAACAACTCCGTGACCCAGAGCAACGCGCCCCTCTACGTAGTCGACGGTTTCCCCCTGGAAACCTCGCTGGGCAATGTGCTCAACCCCGAGGAAATAGAGTCGATGGAAATCCTTAAGGATGCCTCGGCGACCGCCATATACGGCGCCCGCGGCGCGAACGGCGTTATCCTTATCACGACCAAGAAGGGTAAGGTCGGCCGTCCGGTCGTTACCTACAACCTCAATATGGGCGTGCAGCGCGCGATCAAGCGCCAGGATGTGCTTGACCCCTATGAGTTCGTCCGTTACCAGCTCGATGTCAACCCTGCGCTCTATACCTCGATGTATCTCGGTTCGGAAAAGACGCTCGACGACTACCGTAACGAAAAGGGGATTGACTGGCAGGACCAGGTGCTCCGCAACGCGTTCGTAATGAACCACAACCTCGCAGTCCGCGGCGGCACGGAGAATACCCGATACTCCATTTCCGGCAGCGTGGCCCATCAGGACGGTGTGATCGTCAACAGCGGTTTCCGCAAATACCAGGGCCGTCTCAACCTCGAGCAGAACCTGAGCCGCAAGGTGAAAGTCGGCCTCAACCTCAACTATACCTATACCAAGAAGTTCGGTACCATTGCCGCAGAGCAGAACTCCTCCCCGACAGCCTCGATTATGTACAGTATGTGGGGCTATCGTCCCGTAGGCTCCCTCTGGCAGGAAAATCTTCTCGACGACCTTTATGACGACTCGCTCGACTCAAACCGCGACTACCGCATCAACCCCGTTATGGCGGCCGAGAACGAGTACAACCCGATGTACACCTCGACCTTCATTTCCAACGCTTTCTTCCAGTGGAAGATTCTCGACAACCTGGTGCTCCGCATTACCGGCGGCTATAACAGAATCAATCAGAAGCGCGAGGTTTTCAACAACTCGAAGTCGCGCCTCGGCCATCCCAGGACCAACGAGAAGGTCAACGGCTCGATTACCCATTACGAGCGTACCAACTTCCTCAACGAGAATACACTGACCTATATCTTCAAGCTCAAGAAAGGGCATAACCTCAAACTTCTCGGAGGCTTTACCCTCCAGGACAACCGCTTCGCCTCCGACGGCTTTACCGCCATCAATGTTCCCAACGAGGAGCTGGGAATCGCCGGGCTCGACGAGGGTACGGTCACAAAGGCCCCGGTCTCCCGTACCGGCAACTCCCTTATGTCGTTCCTCGCCCGTGCCGACTATAACTATAAGTCGCGCTATATGCTGACGGTTTCCTACCGCGCCGACGGCAG
The DNA here is from genome assembly GCA_910585755.1 of uncultured Muribaculaceae bacterium. Taxonomy (GTDB): domain Bacteria; phylum Bacteroidota; class Bacteroidia; order Bacteroidales; family Muribaculaceae; genus UBA7173. The sequence goes on from CAJUFH010000024.1 coordinate 16,580, forward strand.
CTCGAAATTCCCCAAGGCCAACCGTTGGGCCTCATTCCCTTCCGCGGCGGTCGCGTGGGGTTTCGGCCAGGAACCTTTTATGAAGAACCTTACGTGGTGGAACGCCGGCAAACTCCGTTTCGGTGTCGGCTCGACCGGTAACAACCGCGTCAGCGACTACGCCGCCCTTACCTCCCTCGTGATTTCCCCGACCAGCGGATATTCTGTCAACAACTCTCCGCTGAAGGGTGTGGTACCCGCCGCACTCGGCAATACCGACCTCAAATGGGAGACCACCGTGCAGTACAACGTCGGCCTTGACCTCGCCTTCCTCGACGACCGTATCAACTTTACCGCCGACTGGTACTACAAGAAAACCAAAGACCTTCTGCTAAACGCGACCCTCGCTCCCTCGATGGGCTTCCTTAACGCCTACCGCAATATCGGCAGCGTTTCTAACAGCGGTCTGGAGCTGACCCTGAACACTGTCAACATCCGCAACCGCGACTTCGAGTGGGATTCCAGCTTCAATATCTCCTTCAACCGCAACAAGGTAATCTCCCTGAACGAGAATGAGCCCTCCCTTGCCACCCGCGTTACATGGGGCAACTTCAACAACGCCTATCCCTATATCGCTATTCCCGGCCAGCCGATCGCTATGTTCTACGGCTACCTCTTCGATGGGATATATCAGTATTCCGATTTCGATAAGGTGGGCAACGATTATGTTCTCAAAGCCGGAATCCCCAACAACGGCAACGACCGCGCGAACATACAGCCGGGCGACATACGCTACCGCGATATCAACGGCGACGGCCAGGTTGACAGCTACGACCTTACGATTATCGGTAACCCGAACCCGAAATTCATAGGCGGTTTCACCAATAATTTCCGCTACCGCGATTTCGACCTCTCGATTTTCCTCCAGTTCTCCTATGGCGGTCAGATTCAGAATGCCAACCGTATCGAGTTTGAAGGGGGCGACCCGACGACGCGCACATCCCTCAATATGTTCGCTTCCGTCAAGGACCGCTGGACCCCGGAAAACCCCTCCAACACCCTCTTCCGCGTCGGCGGACAAGGCCCGACGGCCTACTCCGACCGCACAATCGAGGATGGCTCCTACCTCCGCCTGAAGACCGTAACGCTCGGCTACACTCTCCCAGCCGCTCTGACAAAGCGTGTCGGAATCAACTCCCTCCGTTTCTACGCCTCCGCCCAGAACCTCCTTACCTGGACTAAGTATTCGGGTCTCGACCCCGAGGTCTCAACCTACGACACGGCCCTGACTCCTGCGTTCGACTGGTCTCCTTATCCCCGTTCGCGCACTATGACCCTCGGTCTCGAACTCTCCTTCTAACCTTCTTAATTTGAACAGCAAGATGAAAAAATATATATCGGCGATAGCCATGGGGGCCGCGCTCCTCTTCTCCTCCTGCGACGATTTCCTCGACAAGGAGCCGGACTTCCTCTCGCCCGACCACTACTATAAGACCTCCGAGCAGGTCGAGTCTGCCCTCAACGGGGTTTATAACCGCCTGATCGACCCCAACGGCCGTATGTACTCGAAGGCGCTCTACTCCTACTTCGCGATCAGCGACGAGGCGTTCTACAAGAACATCTCGATCAACAATATCCGCGTCATGCAGTTCGATGCCGGAAGCCTCGACATAGGCCGCTTCTGGGAAGCGCTATACGAGGGCGTCAGCCGTGCGAACTACCTCCTCGCGTATACCGACGAATCAGCTCTCGACACCCCCGAGAAGGCGGCTATGAAAGGTGAGGCGCTTTTCCTCCGCGGCTATTACTACTTCCTGCTGACCTCATATTTCGGCGAGGTGCCTCTGAAACTTACCCCCACGGAATCCCCTAATGAGAAACCGCAGGGAAAGGCTTCGCTCGAAGCGATTTATACCCAGATTGTAAAGGATATGCGCGACGCCGAGAAGCTGGTCCTCGATATCGACCAGTTGGGTACCAACGAGCGTGTCTCCAAGACTGCCGTCCAGGCTGTTCTCGCCCGCGTCTACCTGAAAATGGCCGGCGCTCCCTTGAACGATGAGGCCCGTTACGCCGACGCGCTGACTTACGCTAACCTCGTCGTCTCCTCCGCAAAACACGAGCTTAACCGTGATTATCAGCAGATTTTCATCAACCACTCCCAGGATATCAACGACCCCGGGGAATGTATCTGGGAAGTCGGGATGTACGGTAACAAAATCGGTACGGAAGACCTTGCCGGTAGCGTGGGCGTTGAAAATGGAATCCTCTGCCGCGACGTGAACATCGGTTATTCAGGTGGAGCGATGCAGGTTACAAAACGCCTCTACGATGCTTTCGAGGAAGGTGACCTCCGCCGCGACTGGAATATCGCCCCGTACTATTACGATACTGACGCCAATACCGGCGTTACCTCCCGCAAGTACTTCACGGAAAAGCAGATTTACAACCGCAACCCGGGTAAGTGGCGTCGCGAGTACGAAATCGGTACAAAGGCCCAGCTCTACAACTCCACCAATTTCCCCATCATTCGTTACAGCGATGTCCTTCTGATGAAGGCCGAGGCAATCAATGCCGTGAACCACGGGCCCAACGATGAAGCCTACGAGGCTATCAACCAGGTACGCCGCCGCGCCTGGGGCCTCGACCCCGCCGTGCCCTCTCCCGACTGCGACCTCGCCGGACTCGGTGGTGAGCAGGAATTTCTCGAAGCGGTGCAGAAGGAGCGTTTCTGTGAACTTTGCTTCGAAGGGCAGCGCAAGCTCGACCTGATACGCTGGGGTATCTACGTATCGACGATGAACGACTACGGCCGCGAGGCTGCCGCCGACGGCGGTTCCTTCTCCTACGCCGGTAACTCCGGCAACAACGTTACCGCCCGCAACGTCCTCTTCCCGATCCCCAACAACGAGCTTACCATCAACAAGCTCATGACCCAGAACCCCGGCTGGTAACCCGCCTTCCCCCCGCCTCTTTCCCCTCCCTCTGCGGCCCGGTTTCTCTCCCTCTCTCCTCCGTTCGGCTCCCCTCCGAATGGGTTCTGATCCCGGTGTGAGGGGGCCTGCGGCCCCGAAGTTGCCTCTTGGTGCGCGAGGCGTAAGCCGAGCGAAGAAAAGGCGTTCCCCTTTCGGGTGCGCGGCCTGTCGGGTGGAGCGAGCTTTAGCGAGCGGCGCGTCTGCCCTCCCTCTTTCTCCCTCTCTGTTTTAATAACCTTTCCTCCAAAGAAAATGAAGTTCAATAAATCCTCCCTGTTATCTCTCCTCGCTTTGGCTCTCGCCTCCTGCTCCCAGGAGGCCCCTGATTCAAACCTCTCGGTTTCCCTCGCCAACCCCCCATGCAAGGCCGGCGAACCCGTGACCTTCAAAATCAGCGGCGATGCCGACAATATCGTCTTTTATTCCGGCGAAGTAGGCCATGAATACGGCCTGCGCGACCGCCAGTATGCCGACAACGACTTGATGGTTGACTTTGTCTCCTTCACAGACCAGTCAACCGGAATCCATCCCAACTTCCAGATTCTCCTCAGCAGCGACTTCAACGGCATCTACGACGCCGAGAATGTGGCGGCTGCCACCTGGACCGATGTCACCGGCGAGTTTGCCCTTCCCGCCAAGACAAGCACCAACACCCCCTCCGGCGAGGTCAACCTCAAGCGCTTTGTCGGCGAGGATAACGACGCTCTGGTATATCTCGCGTTCCGTTATTTCGACCTCGACGGTGCGGCTCAGAAAAACCGCTGGGTGGTGAGAAGCATCTACATCCGCAAAGTTTCCCCCGAAGGTCAGGAAACCCTCCTCGCCGATATTAAGACCGCCGGGTGGCAGAATGTCGCTCTTTCCGGCACAATGAAGTGGACCCTCCCCGGTTCACAGCTCCTCGCTGCCGGAAATACCTCCACCAACGATAAGGATGCTTGGGTTGTTTCCAAGGGTTTCAACCTCCGTTCAGCGGAACCCTCGACCGGCATCGTGCTGAAAAACATAGCTACCGACCTCTCTCAGTACCAGTACGTCTACGAGAAGCCCGGAACCTACGAGGCTGTTTTCGCCGCGACCTCCGTATGGTACAACAGTAGCTCTTCCTCCACTACAACTGTCAAAGTGACCGTAACAGAATAACGAGAACTAATGCGCCGTATTTCCGTCATATCCCTCCCGATTGCCGCTCTTTTGCTTCCTGCCGTTGCGGGGGCTGCCAAGTCCGTTACCCTCGCCAACGACAGCGTCGCTCTTACCTGGCGGAACTCCCCCGCGGGATGGCAGCTCGCTTCCGTCGAGGCTGGCGGCGTGGCTGCGGCCCCGCTTCCCGGGCTGCATTCGGTGCTCTTCAGTGCCAATCAGCCTTCCCGCGAACCCCTCGCTCCCGCTGACTTCGGGGGCGAGGATGGATTCCCGGAATCCCAGTACCGCTACGTCATCCCCTCATGGCGCGAGGCCACTACACCCGTCGCGCTGAACAGGGCAGGGGAGGAGCTGGCCTATTTCCCGAAAACAATTCGCAAAACGGCTCCGGATGCCCTGTCTATGGAATACGTCGGCAACGGATTCTCCATAGTCGAGACCTGGAGGCTTTGCGGCGGCAGCGACGTATGCGTGACTCTCTCGCTCCGGGCAGATAAGAATGGCTGGTACTCTATCGCCACCCCCTCGCTGACGGCTCTCCGGCCTGAGGATGTCGATTTCGCCCTTATCCCGGGCGTGCTCCACGGCCACGAGCTTAATGGTGATTTTTCCCGCGCCTACGCCTACGGCTGGGGCATACCGGCCCTCCCGGTTCTTTTCCGCGAGCGCTCAACCTCGACCCTTACCTCGATGGTTACCTCGAAAAATGGTTTGACGGTGGCCGTCACTGCCGAGCCGGGGACCGCTGCCGAACCCTGGGGCGTTGACAAGCGCAATACCGGCGTATGGTGTCTCGGTCTGTCGGCGATGAACCGCCGCGGGGAGATAACCCCGACGCTCTATCATCCCGTGCTCGGTGAGGAGGATTCCTATATGAAGGCCGGCGAGGAGCGTGGCTTCTCGATCCGTTATACGATTACGAAAAGCGATTGGTGGCCCGTGTTCAACCACGTTGTCAACGATATTTACCGCTTCGACGATGCCCTGGCTTTAAGAACTAACAAGCGCTCCCTTACTGACCGTCTTTACGGCATACACCGCTATGTTGTCAACGACAGCACCTCCAAATGGCATACCGTGCTGTTCGAGGGTGACACAATCGGGGCGCAGGAATATCTCGGCGGCGTGTATCTCGCGAAAAAGGACGCGATGAAGAACGCCGACTACGGCGCGATGTGGATGCTCGGAGCGCTTACCGGCGACTCTCTGCTTACCGCGAAGCGCCTTCCTTACGCCCTGAATTTCAAGCTCAGGCAGCAGCATGCCGCCGACGGATTTATGCGCGGGGCTTCCCGCGGACAGTATTATCTCCGCAACCTGGGCCGCTTCGTCGAGGAATGGGGGCCCTATACCGAGCCGATCGCGACAACCTACTATATGCTGATGGATCTCGGCAATATCTCCCTCTTCGAGCCTGACAACGCGGAGGTCAGGGAGCGCGTGCGCGAAGCTGCCGACTGCCTGCTCCGCTGGCAGGATGCCGACGGTTCCTGGGCGGTGGCCTACGACGATGCTACCGGCCGGAAGGCCTTTGAAGACCTGAAGGACTATCGTCCGACTTTCTACGGCCTCCTGATTGCCTATCGGATTCTCGGCGATGAAAAATATCTCGCCGCTGCCAGGCGAGGGGCCGACTGGCTGATTGAGAACGCTGTCGGGCCGGACAAGTGGCTCGGCGTGTGCGGCGATACCCGTTTTGCCGCCGATTTCGCGACGGCGCAGGCTGCCGAGGCTCTTATGGAGTTGGCGGATATTACCGGCGAGCGGCGTTATCTCGAAGCCGCCGTGCGCACGGCCCGCTTCTATACTACTTCGGTATACACCAACCCGATAGCTTCCGAAAGGGATGTGACGGTAAAGGGTGTTCCCCGGAAGCAATGGGAAATCACTACTTCCGGCCTCTCGTACGAACATGGGGGCATCATCGGTTCCGCCAACCTCCACGGACCTATTCTTCTCGCGTCCCATGCCGGAATGTTCGTCAGGATGTTCCGCCTGACAGGCGACAGGATTTTCCTCGATATGGCGCGGGCTGCCGCCGTCGGTCGCGATGCGTTTGTCGACGACGAGACCGCCGTCGCATCCTATTACTGGAACGCTATGAACCGCGGTGCCGGACCTTATCCCCACCACGCCTGGTGGCAGATGGGGTGGATTACCGACTATCTCCTGGCGGAGCTTGAAGCGCGCAGCGACGGCAAAATCTCTTTCCCCGCCGGATTCATTACCCCCAAGGTTGGTCCCCACAGGACTTTCGGTTTCGCCCCCGGAAAGGTCTATGGCGAGGAAGCGCGGTTAGTGATGATTCCCGGCTTTGCGAAATCGGATAATCCGAATGTCGAGGTGCTGTTGGCCGAGACCGACGCGGAAATTATCCTGATGCTGATGAATGACCTGGGTGCCTCTCAGTCGGCCTCCATTACAATCAATTCCGGGGATACCCGCAAGGTCTCCCTCCCCCCATACGGCCTCCAAACAATCAAAGTAAAAAAGAATTGACCATGAAGGTATTGCATAAGCTGGCAGCTTTGGGCCTCTGCGCCCTGGCGGCGTTCGTTGCCGCGGCTCAAGGTTCCGTGATTGTTACGCCCCCTCTCTCGATTGGGAGCGGTGCCGAGCGGGTTGCCTCGATTTCTAACAGCAATCTCCGCTTGAGCTATATGAAATGCGGAGACGGCAACAAGGCGCTCGCTTGCGCCATGGAAGTCAAAGTCGACGGACGATGGCTCCCCTTCCTCTCCCCGATGGAGGACAACAAGGTGTTTGTCGTGACCGGCCCGGAAAAGCTCAAACGCCCCAACTACAAGCAGTATTTCCCCGCCTGGAACTCCGGCGACTCCCTCTCGATGAATCCTTTCGCAAGCGGTTCGGTCTGCGAGGCGGTCCCCGTCGCGGCCCGTAATATCGACAAAAATTCGATAGAGGTCGAGTACGTTACCGCCGGAGACCACGCTGTCCGCGGTGTCTGGACTCTCTCTCGGAGCGGCAAAAGCGCCGACCTTTCGCTGGAATTTACCCCTGCGGCCCCCGGATGCTATTCCCTGGGGGTGATGGGGTTGCATGCTCCGCTCCCCTCCGCGGTCACTAACGTCCTCCTCCCTCCTATGTACCAGTACCGCCGTATTCCCGCCGAACCGCAGATGCTCCTTTCCGTAATGATGCCCCAGCCGGTTGCCATTGTGGAGGCCGCGGTCGGCGACAGGAAGATGTCGGCTTTCGTCAGCGGCGACGATTCGGTTTTTCCCCTGGACTGGGGCGGGGTAGATTATTCCCCGATGGGTTTCTCTCTGAAAAACCACGCCAATATGGTCGAGCCGGTCGCGTTCTCCCCTGTGATCGGGATGGTCGACAGCAAGATGAAGGCCGGAGAGAAAATAGTCCGCAAGTTCGTGGTCGGACTGACCGCCGAACCCTGGAATGAGACTCTGGAACATGTCGCTCAGAATGTTTATGCGGTGAAGGACTACCGCCACCAGCCCGACAAGTCGCTGACGGAAACGATGTTCAGCATTATCAATCTGATGAACGATCCGGAACATGGCGGATGGGACGACGCGATGCGCGGTTTTTACGACATCGAGGGGAAGCCCACCAAGGCTCCGACCGTCGTTCATTCAGCTCCGCTGGCTATTATCGCGGCTGCCGTGAATGCCGCCGACGAGGAGATGTATCTGAACCGTGCCCTCCCGACTATTGAATATACTCTCTCCCGCAAGGGGTACCGCTGGAGTACCCGCACTACCGACGACGGCTACAACAAGGATCCAGAGACCCTGCGCCTTTCTCCCTTCGGCTCCCAGTTCACGACAACCTATTTCGAAGGGCTTGACCGCTTGCTCGGCGGACTGAATCCCTGGCTTCGGGATATCGCGCTCCCCGACGGGGAGCTGCGTGTCCCAAAGGGTTATTCCGCTCCGATTCTCTCCTGGGTACAGGCGCTTTACGCCTATCGTATGACCGGCGACCAGAAATGGCTACGCAGGGCGAAGAGTGTCGCGGAACGCGATGCCAAGATGCATATCTTTACCAACAGCCCTAAACCGCAGCGCTATCAGGCGTTCTATAACTCGACGATTTACGCTCCCTGGTGGGACTTCATCGACCTGTACGAGACCACCGGCGACAGGCAATGGCTCGATGCGGCCCGCTACGGCGCCGCGCACACTATTGCCGGAATACGCTCCTGGCCTGCTGTCAAGGACTCCGTGCAGACGATCCATCCCGGAGGTGTCTACAACGGCAACACCACGATGTGGTGGAAAGGCTCCGAACAGTTCCGCCTCGGTTTCCCCAGGCAGGAAGGAGACGCCCCAGAGCATGAGGTTGAGCAATGGCGGGTGTCTCCCGTAGGGCTTGGATTCGAGCAGCCCTCGACCTACTTCCTCCGTAACAAAGGGAAGCTGACGCGTCCCGTGTTCATGAGCTCCTGGGCGCCGTCACTCCTTCGCCTTAACCAGTATACCGGGCTGGATATTTTCGACACATATGCCCGCAACGCTGTCATTGGCCGCTTCACCAACTACCCCGGCTACTATGCTACGGGCTATACCGACCTGACTATGAGCGAGGTTTTCCCCTATAAAGGTCCCGACGTCAGCTCGATTTACTACCACCATATCCCGCCCCACCTGGCTTTTACTGCTGACTATCTTGTCAGCGAGGCTGTGCAGCGCTCAGAAGGGAAAGTTTCCTTTCCCTATGGCAAGCAGGAGGGATTCGTCTGGTTCTCGAACCGCATCTTCGGAGGCGCTCCCGGTACCGTCTATGACGACAAAAACGTCCGCCTCTGGCTCAAGAAAGGTCTCCTGACGAGTTCCAACCCCGAGGTCAATTACCTGACCGCCGTCTCCGACAAGAACCTTTGGATTCTCCTCTCCAACGAGGACCGCCGCGAAACAACAACCGCCATAACCCTATCCCCTGAAACCGCCTCCCTCCTCTCGGCTTCTTCCTCTCAACCTTCTTCCCTCTCTGCCAAACTCTCTGGCAAAGGCGCGAAGCTCTCCATCCCTCCCATCTCTCCCACCACTCCCATAACTCACAATTCTCTCATTCCTCCAACCCTCGAAGTTTCCCTCCCTTCTAAAGGCTTTGCCGCGATCTCCATCCCGCTCAAAGATGGCGCGGCCGAAAGCCCGGCTCTCGCCCGGCTCCTCGGTACTTCCTCCATCCCGGCTTTGGAAAACGGCTGGAAGGTTACCGAGAGCGGAACCGCGGCCGGAAAGATTTACACCTTCCGCATCCGCTCGCCGTTCGGCTGGGATTCTGTCTACGGCTTTTGCGAGACCCCTCCCGCCGAAGGGATTTCGGTCAGCGTCGAGTGCGACGGCAAAAACCGTGTCATCGCCGACTATCCCTTTGAATGGTCCTTCGCGAAATTCGCTCCTTCCGACACAATCAGGCTCTCGGTGAAGGTTTCCGACGGAAATGGCGAGAAAACCGCGGAAATCGAAATATAGTGCGAGAAAATTGAAAACCACGCGAATATAGTGTTAGAATTTTGACGTATAATCGGTAATACCGGATTCCAAATGAAACGTTTTATAACCTCCGCATGGCTGTTTATAGCCGCTTTGGCCGTGATGGCGCAGTCTGCGCCTAAATCGGTGTCACTGGCTGAACCTCAGCCGTTTGACCAGCCCGGTTGGGACGATGTGAAGATGTATGTTCCCTCGGAAGTGTGCAAGAAGCACGGCCTTTGGAAAGATGTCGAGGCTGCCCGCGACTCTCGTATGAAGCTGTATGCCAGCAAGTTCCCTACCGTCTTTACCAGCAGCCACCCCAAATCGACCCTCTCCTTCGCCTTCGACGGCGACCTCTTCGGCATCTACGACATAGCGGGTCCTGAAATGGGTGAGCTCGAGGTCTATGTCGATGGTCAGATGGTGTATCTCAAGCACTTAGCCGACACGGACCAGCCTGTTTTCGAGGCCACATCCCTTGACGGTACCCACTTCCTCGACCGCCGCGCCGACGAGCGTTCCCTCCGATACGCCCTCATCAAAGTAGCCCCGGGTTTTCATCAGATAACGCTGAAAATCAGCGAAGAGAAGGGCGAGGAGAAGGCTTATCTCATGCTCGGCCGCATCCTGGTCCGCGGCGAAATCGCCGAGGCCAACCCCATAAAGGGCCTTCCAAAAATGAAGCAGCAGCTCAAATGGGAAAAGAAAATCAAAGACTATATGGTGCGCGATGCCGAACAGGCTGGGCTTCAGGATGCTACGCTTGTTGTCGGCAGCTCCTCGATTGATATGTGGAAGAGCCTGGAGAGCGATTTCCCCGGTAAGAACGTCATCCGCCGCGGTGTCTCCGGAACCAAGGCAATCGACCTCTATAACTACCGCGACCTCTTGATTAAACCCTTCAATCCCAAGCGGATAATCATCTACGAGGGTGACAATGAAATCGGTTTCAAGTGGGAGGTGTCGGAAATGATGGAGGCTATGAAAAAGCTCTTTTTCGAGGTGCGCCGCATGAAGCCCGATGCCGAGATATGCCTCGTGTCGGTAAAGCCCTCCCCCGTAAGGGCCAAGAATCTGCCTAAGATACAGGAGTTTAACAGACAGCTTCGCGAGTTCGCCGAGAGCCAGCCTAATACCGGCTTCATCGACATCCATACCCCGATGCTCGACTCCGACGGCAATGTCCGTCCCGAGCTTTTCCTGAAAGACGGCCTGCATCCCGCGCCCGAAGGGTATGACATATGGCGCGAGGAGTTCGGCAAAGTAATCAATAAATAACCACAGACCAACAGATTAGATATGTTTATCACGCGCAAGACCATATTATCCGTTTCTCTGCTGGCAATCACCGCTGCGGCTTCCGCCCAGGTCTATAAGGACGCTACGGCCGATGTAGAGGCTCGCGTCGAAGACCTTCTCGGGCGTATGACCCTCGAAGAGAAGATTGACTATATCGGAGGCTACAACGGCTTCTATATCAGGGCTATCGAACGGCTCGGAGTACCGGAAATCAAGCTGACCGACGGCCCGGTCGGGACGCACAAGGACGGCAAAAGCACGGCTTATCCTGCCGGAGTGCTGACCGCCTCGACCTGGAACCGCGGCCTCGTCTATGAGCTTGGACGCCAGCTTGGTAGGGACAGCCGCGCCCGCGGGGTGCATGTACTGCTCGGCCCCGGTGTGAATATCCTCCGAGCCCCGATGTGCGGCCGTAATTTCGAGTATTTCACTGAGGATCCGTACCTTAACGCCGAGACGGCCTGTGCCTATGTCGGAGGTCTCAAGAATCAGGGCGTTGTAGCGACATTGAAGCATTATGCCGCGAACAACCAGGAGTGGGACCGCAACAACGTCAGCTCCGATATTGACGAGCGTACCCTACACGAGATATATTTCCCTGCGTTCAAGGCCGCCATACAGAAGGCGGGTGCCGGCAGCGTCATGGACAGCTACAACCTGGTGAACGGTGTGCATGCCACTCAGAGTGACTACCTTAACAATAAGGTGCTCCGCGACCAGTGGGGCTTTACCGGGGTCGTGATGAGCGACTGGTCGGCCACTTACGACGGGATTGAGGCGGCTAACGGGGGGCTCGACCTTGAGATGCCCCGTGCGAAATGTATGAACCGCGAGATGCTGATTCCGGCGATAAAGGATGGCCGCGTAAGCGAAAAGACCATCGACGACAAGGTCCGCCGCCTTCTGCGCATGATTTTCGCCAACGGATTCTTTGAAAGAGAGCAACTTGACAAGACGATTCCGATGGATAACCCCGAAGGCGCGGCCGCGGCATTGCAGTTGGCGCGCGAGGGAATCGTGCTCCTGAAAAACGAGGGAGCGCTGCTCCCCGTGAAGCCGTCGGTTAAGCGCGTGGCGGTCATCGGACCGAACGCAAACAGCTATATATCAGGTGGCGGCTCCTCGTACACCTTCCCGTTCCACAGTGTGTCGCTCCTCGACGGTATCAAGGCCCAGGCCGGCGACAAGGTTGAGATCCTTTACTCGCCCGGCCTCCCCACGCTGCCTGAAACCGTCGCTTCATCAGTGTTTTACGCTGAAAGCGGGTCGCCTGTACGGGGACTTAAAGCGGAGTTTTACAACAACCCGAAGCTGAAGGGGGAACCTGTTGAGAGTAAGATAGATACCATCGTCAATATCGCCAACGGATACCATATCGCGACCGAGCGCCGCGGCCTCCCGTACGACCATTGCTCGATGCGTTGGAGCGGCGTGGTGCGTCCGGAAAAGAGCGCCAACTACCGCTTCGTCGTGCGCGGATTCGACGGCTTCCGCCTGAAGGTCGGTGGCGAGCAGGTGATTAACGAATGGCGCGACCAGGGTATTACCCGCAAGGAGGTCGTGCTGCCCCTCGAAGCCGGCAAGGAATATCCTGTCGAGCTCGAGTATTTCGCCAACGTCCACCCCGTAGACATTGCTTTCGGATGGCGCGAGGACAAGCTTCTCTTCGACGAGGCGGCCAGACTGGCCGGGGAGGCTGATCTGGCGATTGTCTCGATCGGTTTCAACGAAAGTCTGGAACGCGAGAGCAACGACCGCCCGTTTGAACTCCCTGAATACCAGGATTCTCTTGTCAACTGTGTGGTGGCGGCCAATCCGAACACTGCTGTGCTCGTAAATGCCGGAGGAAATGTCGATATGCGCCGCTGGCAAGAGAAGGTTCCCGCGCTCGTTTACCTCTGGTACCCGGGTCAGGAAGGTGGAACCGCGGCGGCTGAAATCCTTTTCGGCAAAACGAATCCCAGCGGCAAGCTCCCTGTTACTTTCGAGAAGCGTTGGGAGGACAATCCCGCCTATCCATACTATTACGATCCTGATGGTGACAAGCGTGTCGCCTATGGCGAGGGACTGCTTGTCGGGTACCGCCACTACGACACCAAGGGGGTGACACCAAATTTCCCCTTCGGCTACGGACAGAGTTATACCACTTTCGGCTATTCCGGTCTCGATGTCAGGAAGGAGGGCAAGAAAGGAGAGATTCTCTATCGTGTCACTTTCGATATCGAGAACAAAGGTCAAATGGATGGGATGGAGACAGCGCAGGTATATGTGCGTCCGATAAATCCCAAAGTGTTCCGCCCGTTCAAGGAGCTTAAAGGCTACGACAAGAAGATGATAAAGGCTGGAGAGAAAGTACGCTATGAGATTCTGCTTGACGAGGAGGCGTTCGCCCACTATGATCCCGCCGCGGGAGGTTTCATAGCCGACCCCGGCAAGTATGAGATTCTCGTCGGCCCCTCCTCGGCCGAAACGCCGCTGCGCAAGACCGTAACACTGAAATAGTTAACGAACCTGGTCGGACAAGTCGGACAGGTCAGACAATTCGGACGGGGCAGACTGCTCAATAATTAGAGAGTCTGCCCCGTCTGTTGTATTGTCTTTTTAATATCTTAGAGTATTGGGTCCTAAAGGTTTTCGTAGGCCGGGGAGAAGGTGTCGCCCTGGAGGGGGTCGCCGGTACGGATACCTTTGGCGAGCCACGTCATGCGTTGCGAGGAGCGCCCGTGGTTGAAGGAGTCCGGCACTTCCCTCCCGGTTGCCTTCTTCTGCAGGTAGTCGTCGCCGATTTTCGAGGCGGCGTTTATGGCGTTCTCCACGTCGCCCGGCTCGATGGAGTTGAACATCGCGTTGTCGCGGTTTGCCCATACTCCGGCGTAATAGTCGGCCTGGAGTTCCAGGCGCACGCTAATCCTGTTCGCCTCCTTCTCCGATACCCGGCTCATGAGGTCGTGCGCCTGGTCGAGAGTGCCGAGGAGGTACTGGACGTGGTGGCCTACCTCGTGGGCTATGACATAGGCGTATGCGAAATCGCCGCTCGCGCCGATAGACTGCTGCATCTGCTTGAAGAAATCCAGGTCGAGGTAGACAGTTTGGTCCGCCGAGCAGTAGAAAGGCCCGGTCTGCGACGTGGCGTGGCCGCAACCCGATTGTACCGCCCCGGTGTAAAGCACCATCTTGGGGCACTCGTACTCGCCCCAGCCCTGACGGTGGAACTCCTCGATCCATACATCTTCAGTTCCGGCGAGCACTTTCGACGCGAGGTCGGCCAGGCGCTCGTCCTCCGCGTCGGGCTGGTAATTTTCAGCATACACGCCTCGGCTCTGCTGCCCGACGACGTTGCTGATTACGTCGCCCACGCTCCCGCCGCTCATCAGCGTCACGACCGCCACGAGTATAATCCCGACAATCCCGCCGCCGATTCCCGCCGCCTTGCCCATGCCGCGCCGGTCGTTCACATTGTTGCTGTTCCTTCGTCCGTCCAGTCTCATAGTAAATTCTTATATAGTTTATAACCTTTCCGATGCGGAACTTGTTTCAAACATCGAAAAGATATGGTGTTAGCGGAGGGAGACGACGGTGATGCCGGCGCCGCCGAACTGGACGTGCTCGTCGCGGTAGGAGGCGACGGAGGGGACGGTGTCGAGGTACTGGCGTATGGCCTGGCGGAGGGCGCCGGTGCCGGTGCCGTGGAGTATGCGCACTTCGTCCTGCGAGAACTGGGTGGCGTCGTCTATGAAGTAGGTTACGGCCTGGAGGGCTTCATCGGCTCGCATGCCGCGCACATCGATTTCGCGCTTGAAGCCGAGCTGTTTCTCTCGCATGGCGTCGGTGGTCGCGCTGCTGATGAAGGACGCGTTCTTGGCCCCGGAGGATGGCTTCGAGAGGGTGCGTTTCAGGCGGCTGAGGGCGACCTGCGTTTTCAGTATGCCGAAGGCCACTGTTGCCTGTTTGCCGGAAATCTCGAGGATGGTGCCGGGTTGTCCCTGCCCGTCGAGTTTCACGTTGTCGTTGACCGCGAGGGGGGCTTCCTGCTCGGTTTTGGCCGGCTGTTCGCGCTTTTTCTTCGGCGCTTTTTTCAGCAGGGGGTTGGCGCTCTGCCGTTCGGCGAGAAGTTCTTTTTTCTCCTGTTCGAGGCGGCGGCGCGCCTGGATCGTGCGCTCGCGTTCGGCGTTGCTTTCGCGGATTTCGCGCACGGCCCGTTCGATAGTCGCGTTACTGCCGTCGAGGATTTTGCGGGCCTCTTCCTTGGCTTCGGCCAGGATTTCGCGGCGCTTTGAGCGTAGGGTATCCGCGTCCTCCTCGTAGCGGGCGAGGGTCTGCTCGATTTTTTTCTCTTTCTGGCGTATGGCGAGGCGTTTGTTCTCCCAGTATCGTTTGTCGCGGGCGATGTCGAGGAGGTAGCGGTCCATGTTGACGTAGTCGCTGCCGACGATTTCCTGCGCGTCGGCTATGATTTCGGCGGGGAGTCCGGTCTTGCGGGCGATTTCGAGGGCGAAAGAGCTTCCGGCGTTCCCTATCGAGAGGCGGAAGAGGGGCTGCATATGCTGGCGGTCGTAGAGCATGGAGCCGTTGACCAGCCCCTCGGTCTCCTCGGCTAGGTGTTTGAGGTTCTGGTAGTGGGTTGTAATCACGCCCCACATATGCTTGTTGTTGAACTCTTTGAGTATCGCCTGGGCAATCGCGCCGCCGATTTGCGGCTCCGTCCCGCCGCCGAACTCGTCAATCAGAATCAGCGAGGAGGCACGGCCGTTGCCGAGGAAATGCTTCATGTTGCGCAGATGGGAGGAATAGGTCGAGAGGTCGTCCTCGATAGACTGGTCATCGCCTATGTCGATGAAAATGTCGTCGAAGATTCCCATATGGCTGTTCTCAAAGAGGGTAGGGAGGACGCCGCACTGGGCCATGTACTGCACGATGCCGACCGTCTTGAGGCACACCGACTTGCCTCCGGCATTAGGGCCGGAGATTATCAGCAGCCGCCGCGCCGGGGTGAGGGTGATGTCGAGCGGCACGATTTCCTTCCCCTGCCGGCGGAGCGATTCGAGGAGGACGGGATGGACGGCGTGGTACCATTCCAGCTCCCGGCCGTCGGAGAGGGAGGGCATGCGGGCATCGACCTCGGCGGCATAGCGCGCCTTGGCGTGGATAAAGTCGAGCCGCCCCATGACTTCCGCCGAGACAAGCATTTCAGGTATCGCAGGGCGAAGCCGGGCGGTCAGTTCTCCGAGAATACGGGCGATTTCGCGGCGCTCGTCCATTTCCAGTTCCCTGGCGCGGTTGTTTACCTCGACGACCTCGGCCGGCTCGATGAAGAAGGTCTTGCCTGACGCGGATTCGTCGTGGACTATGCCGTTGATTTTGCGCTTGTTCATCGGGGAAACGGGGAGCACGAGTCTTCCGTCGCGCACCGAGGGAGAGGCATCAGCCTCTAGATAGCCGTCGGCTACCGCTCGGGCCATAACCTTGCGCATAATCGAGTTTACCGCCCCCGAAATGCGGCTTAGCTCAGAGCGGATGTTGGCGAGCTCGGGGGAGGCGTTGTCGCGGATGTTGCCGTTCTGGTCGATCACACGGTCAATTTCGCGGATCACTTCGGGGAACGCCTCGAGCGCCTCCGCCTCGCGGCATAGGACGGGGTAGGGTGTGGCTCCCTCGTCGTTGCGCGAGCGGGCGAAGAAGGAGTTTACGTCGGCGAAGGTCTGCAGCGTGCGGCGAAGCTGCCGCAGCTCGTCGACCGAAACCGCCGAGCCTTCGACGCGTGCCCGCTTCAAAACAGGGGTCACGTCGGAGAGCCCTCCCAGGGGGAATCCCTCGTCGGAACCTATTGCCGCCATCATTTCGCTCACGCCGAGGAGCGCGCTCTCGACCGCGCCGAAATCGGTCAGAAACGACATTGCCTCAACCTCTTCCCTTCCGAGGGACGAGGCGCACAGCGCCGCGAGCCGCTTCCTTACGGCCTCGAAGCCAATCTTTCTTTCAAAACTGTCGGGGTATATCAAAATGCCTAATCTTGCTGTTTCTAATTCAAACAACAAAATTAGGCAAATTTCTCCAATCAACCGCAATGAAAGCCTCAAATGGCCGCTTTTCCGCTTCGACGAAGCCATATAAGTAATAGAGAGGGTGGGATTTATCGTGTGGAGACTGTGAAAAAGCGGGGGCGGGATATAATAAGCGGGGCGGGGGTTACGTTTTTAAGGTAAAAGATTTGACCGACAACAGATGATCTTGCGACTTTCAGGGCGCGCCGGCGCCTTTCTGCGGCCTTTGGTTGCCGCGACGCTTCGCCGCGCCGCGGTTTTTGCGGTTATGGCTATGGCTGTGGCCGCGGCTGCGGCACAGGATGGGTCTACGGCATATAACTATCTGAACGTCACGTCGTCGGCCCGCATTTACGGCCTTGGCGGGGTGAATATCACCGCCGTGGAGGACGAGCTGTCGGTGACAGACCAGAACCCCGCGCTTATGGGCCCGGAGATGGACAACCAGGTGCTGTTCGACTATATGCGTTATGTCGGCGAGTCGAATTTCGCCGGGGTCCGCTATGCCAGGGCTATCGGCGAGAGGGGCGCATGGGGCATCGGACTGCGCTATTTCGGCTACGGTGAGATGAAAGCGGCCGACGAGACGGGTGTCATTAACGGCACGTTCTCCCCGAAGGATATAAATTTCTCAGGCTCGTTCTCCTACGACATCACGGACCGTATCCGCGGCGGCGTGACGCTGAAATTCCTTTACAGCGCCTACGAGCAGTATTCCGCCATGGCGGTTGCCGCCGACCTCGGCCTGAATTATTATGACCCGGACCACGATTTCTCGGCTTCTATCGTCGGGGCGAACCTCGGCGGCCAGGTGAAGCGGTTCAACGACCAGAACGACAAGCTCCCGATGGACCTCCGCATCGGTCTCGCCAAAGGGTTCACTGGGATTCCTCTGCGCATTTCCATTACGGCGTGGAATCTCACGAAATGGCATCTTCCGTATTGGGAGAGCGGCGACGGGACCTCCAAGGAGCCGTTCAAGAAGAAGGACTCGTTTTCATCGAACCTGTTCCGCCACCTTGTCTTCGGCCTTGACTTCGTGCCGAGCGACCGTTTCTTCGTGGCGCTGGGCTACAACTACAAGACCCGCACCGATATGTCGACCTACAAGCGCTCGTTTCTCAGCGGTTTCTCGCTCGGGGCGGGGCTTAACCTGCGCAAGGTGAGCCTGGCTGTGGCTCTCGCGCAGCCTCACACGGGGGCGACGACTTTCATGTTCAATCTGAATCTCAATCTGCAGGACCTGCTGCATTGACAACCACATATCACACTATGACTGATTCAAAGAAAATCATAATAGCTATCGACGGTTTCTCCTCATCGGGGAAAAGCACGATGGCCAAGGCCCTGGCGCGCCGTATCGGCTACCGGTATGTCGATACCGGGGCGATGTACCGCGCCGTGACATTGTTCGCTATGCGCGAGGGGCTGATTTCGCCCGACGGCGTTGTCGACGCCGGGGAGCTGGAGCGCCGACTGCCGGAAATTGCGATTTCGTTCGCCCTGCAGCCTGACGGGACGCAGCACACTCTCCTCAACGGGGAGGATGTCGAAAGCGAGATACGCGGCATGGAGGTTTCCAACCGCGTGTCGCCTGTTTCGGCGATAGCTGCCGTGCGCCGCGACCTGGTCGCGAAACAGCAGGCTTTCGGCCGCGAGCGGGGCATCGTGATGGACGGCCGCGATATAGGCACGACCGTATTCCCCGACGCCGAGTTGAAAATCTTCCTGGACGCTCCGGCAGAGTGTCGCGCCGAGCGCCGCGTCAAGGAGCTGCAGGCCAAGGGTCAGCAGGTAAGCTACGACGAGGTGCTTGCCAACGTCAAGTCGCGCGACCACATCGACCAGACCCGCGAGGAGAGCCCGCTGCGCCGGGCGGAGGACGCGATCGGCCTCGACAACTCCTCGATGACGATTCCCCAGCAGGACGAATGGCTGATGGCGCGCTTCGCCGAGGCTCTTGAAAAAGCAAACTCCTGACTTATGCCCCGCATCGAGATAGACGCAGATTCCGGCTTCTGCTTCGGAGTCGTGACCGCCATAAACAAGGCGGAGGAGGAGCTTGCCAAGGGGGAGGGGACGCTCTACTGCCTCGGGGACATAGTACATAACTCCGACGAGGTGAGCCGCCTGGCCCGCAAGGGATTGCGCATTATCAACCACGACGACCTCAGCGGCCTCACCGGGGCTCGCGTGCTTCTCCGCGCCCACGGGGAACCCCCCTCGACCTACCAGACCGCCCGGGAGCGGGGCATCGAGCTGATTGACGCGACCTGCCCGGTGGTGCTCCGGCTGCAACGCCGCATCAAGGAGTGCCACGACCGCCAGTTGCCCGACCGCCCGCAGATTGTGATTTACGGCAAGCTCGGCCACGCCGAGGTTAACGGCCTCGTCGGGCAGACCGACGGGGAGGCGATTGTGGTCGAGGGGCTCGAGGATCTCGAGCGCATCGATTTCACCCGTCCCGTGGCGCTCTATTCGCAGACCACGAAGCCGATTTCGGGACTACGCGAGATTTCTGCCGAAATTGAGCGGCGTATGGCGCCGGGGGTAAGTTTCGAGAGCTACGACACGATTTGCCGCCAGGTTGCCAACCGCGTCGAGAAACTGCAGCGTTTCGCCTGCGGGCATGACGCCGTTATTTTCGTTTCCGGCAAGAAGAGCAGCAATGGAAAGGTACTGTACGCCAACTGTCGGGAGGTCAACCCCCGGACGTATATGGTGAGCAATCCCGACGAAATCGACCCAGCGTGGCTCGCCGGGGTGGAGACCATCGGGGTATGCGGGGCTACTTCGACCCCCCGCTGGTTGATGGAACAGGTCAAAGAGAGAATCGAGAACCTTGATAAGCAATGAGACGTTTATATTCAGCAATGGTGTTTGCCGCGCTCGTAGTCGCTACCTCGTGCGTCGACCGCGCCAAGCAGGAACGCGAGGAAAACACCGCCAGGGTGCTCGGCAGGGCGCAGGCGATGGAGCTTTCGGCATCGGTGCCGCTCGACACGATCGAGATGGAGAAGCTGCTGATTGATGTCCGTTCCCGCGAGGCCGAGCTGCGCCGCAGGGGGCACGGCAAGGTCGCCGATGTCTACCTCGCGTCCTTCCTCGAGACGTTGGATTCGGTTAATCCTTCTCTCGCCGCCGAACTAAGGTGAGGACGTGTCATAACGGCCCATCTGGGTCGTCGCTTGAAGGCTCGGCCTCGGTCACAATCTTCAGATTGCTCCCATCGGCCTCACCTCCAAGCTCCTACCATCTGAACCGTTCTGACAGCGCCCTCCCATCCGGGTACAAGAGAGTCTGTGCCTGAGTGAATACAATGGTTTATACAAATCAAGTATTCTCTTCACCGTTCACTCTTTCCCCTTTCCCCTTTTTAAAAAGACAACCTATTGATTCAACTATCTATTTATGGACAAACTTGCTTCACATCTCCGTGAGGAGACTACCGGCGTTTTTTATGCCGCCACGCAGGCGATACGCCGCCACGCGTCGGGCAGCACGGTGCTGATTATAGCTACCGTCGCCGCACTCGTCGTAGCCAACATTCCGCAGTTCAACCATCTTTATTTCGAGTTCTGGGAGCAGGAAGTGCGCCTTCAGCTCGGTTCCTTCAACCTCTTTTCCCATTCGGGCCATCCGATGAGCCTCATCGCGTTCATCAACGACGCTCTGATGGCTGTGTTCTTCTTCTCGATAGGCCTTGAAATCAAGCGCGAGATTCTCGTCGGCGAGCTGTCGTCGTTTCGCCAGGCGCTTCTGCCGATTATCGGAGCGTGCGGGGGAATGATTGTTCCCGTGGTGATTTTCACCTGCTTCGGGCGCGGCACTGACTACGCCCAGGGGGCCGCCATCCCTATGGCGACCGACATAGCGTTCTCGCTCGGAATCCTGTCGATACTCGGCAGCCGTGTCCCGATCGCGCTGAAAGTGTTTCTGACCACGCTCGCCGTTGTCGACGACATAGGGGGCATTATCGTTATCGCTACCTGCTATTCGACAGGGATTGAGTACGTTCCGCTGTTGGTGGCCGTCGGTGTGCTGGCGATTCTTGTCTTAGGGCAGTTTATGAGAATCCAGAGTAAGATATTCTACCTCACACTGGGCGGGGTCGTATGGTTCCTGTTCCTCAACTCGGGTCTGCATCCGACAATCGCCGGAGTGCTTGTCGCCTTCTGCGTCCCCGCAAAGCCGGTGTTCAATCCGAAGAAATATATCCAACTGATTCGCGACTCGATCAGCCATTTCCGCGCCGAGGACGACGAGACGCTCAACCGCCGTTCCATTCTCAGCCACCAGCAGATGGACTGGCTGAAGCAGGTCGAGCACGCTTCCGACAAGGTGATTTCCCCGCTTCAGGAGCTTGAGGACTCTCTGCATCCGATTGTGAACTACTTCATCATCCCCCTCTTCGCCTTCGCCAACGCTGGCATATTCCTGCTTGACATGGATCCTGCGAGCATCGTCGAAGGTGTTTCCCTGGCGGTAATCGTCAGCCTCGTGGCGGGCAAGTTCCTCGGCATCTTCTCCTTCTCCTGGCTCGCCATAAAGCTCGGCATCGCGCCCAAACCCCAGGGGGCCAACTGGACCATGATGGCCGGAGCCGCCATGCTCGGCGGTATCGGATTCACCGTTTCCCTGTTTATCGCTAACCTCTCGTTCGGCACTCCCGAACAGCTCGACCTTCTCAACCATGCCAAGCTCGGCATCGTCGGCGGCTCGCTGATTGCCGGCATCCTCGGCTTCCTTATCCTTGCCCGCTCCCTCCCCGCCCACGCCCCCCAGTCCCGCGAGGACGCTTCGATTAAGCACTGAAAAATAAGAATATATAAAGAGAGACTGTCTAACAAGTTTGGGCAGTCTCTTTTTATGGTCTAAACAGGCT
>CAJUFH010000025.1 GCA_910585755.1 uncultured Muribaculaceae bacterium
AATTTTCGCACCTTTCGTTCCGGGAGCGTTGCACGTTTCGTTTTGCGGATTATATTTTGTTAGTTTCATCAACGTATTTTAGCTCCATATTGTCCGAAGGAGAGAGAAAAGGCACTTTGCCACCATAGTTTTCTGATATGGCTGTTCGAGGAGTTTTCCCGGTAACAATTTTCCCAAGGTCTCCAATTGTACATTCTTTCCATTCACTCATAGCGTTATTCCTTTGCTTTTGTATATTTTTGATATGGATGATTGGATTTCTGAGGATATAGCTTTTGTAATTTTGACTCCTTTACCATAGGAGTGATAAAGGTCCTTATTACATAGGTGTTGGTCATTCCAATATGCTTCGCAATTTCATCAGCAGAGCGATAAGTGTTTGACGTATAGCCTAATATTGCTCTCTTGGTTTCTTCATGGGTCTTGCGATTAGGTCTTGCACTTTCATCCGAGGTCTTGCGATTAGGTCTTGCGATTTTGTCTGAGGTCATGCTATTTTTAGCAGCATGAACAATCTCAGGAGTCTGCAAGGTGGCCGACCTATGAATTAGATGTTCCGGGATATGATAGCGTGTCCCGCGTCCATATCCGTCAGATTCCAATAATCCTTCGCCTTTCAGGCGGCGTAACAATTCCGTAATGTCTGCGCGATGACTGGGCAGAATGAATTGTAAATTCTCGTTGCTTATTTCGGAACTTGTACAAGCCAAAGCCATGACCATAAGTTTATCAGGCTCCCAATGTTGACAATCTTTTCCAAAGATTTCAAATAGCTTCTGCTTATGTTCGTCGGGCAAGATTGATTCCAAATATAAATGCAATTCAACTTTGTCAGGCTTGTTCGAAATACGGAGATATGGACGTTTCCAATTTTGGTCCGACCATCCTTGTAATATCTTCCCGACTCCGCTGCCCGCCTTTTCCGCCTTACCAAACATAGTAAACATTTTCTGCAGCGATAAGTTTCGACAAACGCTCTCGCCTCCCTTATAATATTGCCATCGTGAAATTAACAATACTCCAGGATTGGAGAGTATTATGTGGTGTGGATACTGGCTTATAGTCAGGGACGCATTTACAGTATAATCAGCATGTATACAAAGATTGATCAGAGCCTCACGCAGTGCTATATGTGTAGACGTTTCATCAATGCGCGTATCTTCATCAATTTGAAATGGCATAGGAAGCACTGTGGTCAGTTTTGGAAGTACCCGACGATAGAACTGGAAAAGATTGGCTTCCCAAGTGCCGTCCGGACATACACGGTCTATCCAGCGTTCGTTGCCCACAGGGTTATCAGAGGAATACAAGCGATAGTCGGGGAAAAAATGCGGTGCACATTCAGGGTCAACGATACTCTGACTTTTACCAAACATCAGCAGTCCCGCTAATGTAAAGCCTTCCTCTCTTGTGGCACGGTCAACGCGATACCCTCCTAACAAGGTCAAAAGTTCTATGTCGTCAAGAGCAATCCACGGATGATTGGGCTTTGCTATAGAAAAAAGTCTCCGAAATTGCTCTAATGACACTTTGTCTATATCGTCAATTGTGAAATTTTTTAGAATCCGGCAGTCTGCCGGGCGATTAACATCGGCATCGGCAAACATTCGTTGCACTTCGTCCTTTGAGCATTTGTAATCTCCTTCGTAATTGCGTTTGTATGTGCCATTATAGGGATCTCGTCCACAATATACTGGACGTTGTGTGCGCTGGGCTTGTGGAATCCGAAAGACTAAGATTCTATGTCCGAGAACTTCAACATCGGCAATGTCAGAGTCTGTGAGAATGCATTCATTGACGGTGTTTTTGTTATGAGAACTACTCCAAAAATCTTTTTGGTATTTATCAATGGCATCTTCGTCCAGTCCTTCCAAGTTGAATGTCCCGTTTTTTTCAGATACGCCCAACACGATTAGTCCACCTTCGGTATTTGCAAAAGCAGAATATGTCTCCCAGAATGCACCGGGAAAGCCTCCTTTGCCTTTTTTGAATTCTATGTCTATGGTCTCACGCAAATTTATCTGTGAGTTTATGACATCCAATAAATAGTCAAGTTCCATATTTCAGAGTTTTATGCCGATGGTGGCGAGTTGTTTGCGGATTTCGGCTTCTTTGGCGGCGGACTTGGCGAAGAGGTCGCTGAGTTCGGTGGTGAGGCGTGCCACTTTTTCTGCGAATGGTTCTCCGTCGTCCTCGACGTCGGCGACACCGACATAGCGTCCCGGTGTGAGGACGAAGCCTTCCTTTTCGATGTCGTCAGTGGTGGCCACGGCTGCAAAGCCTTTCTCGGTCACATCTTCGCCGTGGCGGAATGCCTCAAATGTGTCGGCAATCTTCTTGACGTCGGTTTCAGGGTCGAGTTCGCGGTGAGTGCGGTCTTTCATATAGCCCATGTTGCGGGCGTCGATGAAGAGCGTCTTGCCTGGCTGTGATTTCTTTTTGGTGAGGAACCACAGGCAGCAGGGTATCTGCACGTTATAGAACAATTGGCTCGGCATCGCCACGATGCCTTCCACCAAGTCGGCGTTGATGATGTTCTTGCGTATCTCTCCTTCGCCGCCCTGTTCGGACGACAACGAGCCGTTGGCAAGCACAAGTCCGATTCGCCCTGTATCGGCAAGGTGATATAGCATGTGCTGCATCCATGCGAAGTTAGCGTTGCCCTCCGGGGGCATGCCGTATACCCAGCGCGGATCATCCTTGAGTTGGTCGCCTCCCCATTTCGAGATATTGAACGGCGGGTTAGCCATTACGAAATCTGCCTTGAGAAATGGGTGCTTGTCGTCATGGAAAGAGTCTGCATACGAACTTCCGAAGTTAGCCTCAATACCGCGGATGGCGAGGTTCATCTGAGCCAGTCGCCACGTGTTGGAGTTCAGTTCCTGACCGTAAACCGATATCTGATTGATGTTGCCTCGATGCCGCTCGATAAACTTGGATGACTGCACGAACATACCGCCTGAACCACAGGCTGGGTCAAAAATTTTGCCCTTGTAAGGCTGGATAACCTCGACAATTGTGCGGACCACACACTCCGGCGTATAGAACTCTCCGCCCTTCTTTCCTTCTTCGCGGGCAAATTCACCTAGGAAGTATTCATAGACGCGACCAAGAACGTCTCGTGCCTCCGCACCGGTAAAATGCAGATTGTTTTCGAAAATGTCTACCACATTGCCGAGGCGACGCTTGTCGAGCTCGGGTCGTGCATAATTCTTGGGAAGTATTCCCTTGAGCTGCTTGTTCTCGCGTTCGAGGGCCTCCATAGCCTTATCAACGACAACGCCAATTTCAGCCGTGAGAGAAGCGTTTACTATTTTATCCCAGCGGGCATCGGCCGGAACAAAGAATATACCATCGCCTATATATTCGTCAGCATCATCCTCGAAGCCTTCCCCTTCGGCAACAAGTTCATCGTATTTTGTCTTGAAACAATCGTTTATATATTTAAGGAACACGAGACCGAGAACCACCGACTTATACTCGGCAGCGTCAAGATTGCCACGCAATTCATTGGCAGAATCCCAAAGAATCTGCTCGATAGTCTTGGTCGTTTCCTTTGATTTTGTTTTCCTTGCCATTATAATCAGATAGATTCTATGAACTCTTTGTTTAGCAATTCATCTAATTCAACATCAAGTAGTTTCGCAATCTTAACCAATAATGCAATATCAGGCTGTGAAGAGTTGGTACACCACTTGGAAACAGTCGACGGATTTATGTCTAACTCCGAAGCCAACCATTTGTTTGTTTTTTGTTTTTCCGCTAAAACTACTTTTATTCGATTTATTCTTTCAGTCATAACATAAATTCTTTGATTGCAAAATTAATGAAAAATATTCAATCCGCAATAACTAAAGTTTTTTGAAGAATACAAAACATGGCTGGATTTGGTGGCGCTTCAAAGCGCCTTTGAAGTCTGGAAGTATCATTATAATGATATTTATATCTGAAATTCAGGGATAACATTCCATAGAATGATACTTATCAAAATAGGTGTAAATATTGGCTATAGACCATATATTTTGTTAACTCCGGGCAACGCCCGGGGAAATTTCAATTTGAGATGGTAATAATTGATTAAGTCATTAATTCACTTCAATTTGAGATGGTGAAAGTTGAGGAAGTCATATACATCCAATATGAAAAAGACTTACCCGATTCGCTTTGAACCGGGTAAGGAAATATATCTTGATTTTTTGAAAGCACTATGTATGAAGGTACATATGCTTTCCTGGTTTTGGGGTGTCGGGGGTTAGAGGCGGTTGGTGCGGTAGAAGGAGAGGATGCGGCAGCGCAGGAGGTATTCGTAACGGGCTTGGATTGAGGAGACTTCCGTGCGGAAGAGGTTGTTTTTAGCCTGCTCGAACTCGGCGGGGGTGGAGCGCCCGAGGTTGTATTTCTCGCGGGTAGCGGCGAAGGAGAGCTTCATCTTTTCCAGGGTTTCTCCCGAGGCAAGGTAGCGTTCGCGGGCCCCTTTGGCCTGGTAGTAGGCGAGCTGGATTTCCTTGTACAGCTCAGACTGGCGGCGGTCAAGTTCCAGTTCGGCCTGCAGCTTCGACAGGCGTGCGCGGCGGATCTGGTTGCGTGTCGAGAACCCGTCGAAGATGGGTATTGTCAGGCGGAATCCGAGGTAGGTCGCGTAATTGTGTCTCATCTGCGGCCCGAAACCTTCGTTGGGGAAATCGCTTACCTTGTAGTAGCTCGAGCCGATACCGGCGTTGAAGTCGATGCGGGGGATGTAGCCGGTCTTCGCCAGCGAGATGTTGTCGTTGGCCGCGGTGATGCCCTGCCGGGCGGCGAGAACGGAGTTGTTGATTCCGAGCGCGTCGCTATATACCTGGTCGGGCCCGGGAATGAGCGGCTCCGCGTCGGAAAGGGGGAGTACGTCGAACCCCTCGACCGAAGGGAGCTGCAGCAGGTTGGCGAGCTGCACGAGCGCGGTCCGGGTGTCGTTTTGTGCCGTCACGAGCTGGAGCTTGTCCTGGGCATGCTGCGCCTGGGCGTCGTACAGGTCGGCTTCCGGCACTTTCCCCTGCTCGACGAGGGCCTGCTGCCGCCCGACCTCGTAAGCCGTGTATTCGACCTGCGAGGCGGCGCTCTGCTCTACCTCCCGGGCGTAAAGGACCTGGAGGTACTGAGCGACGACGTTAAGGGTGATGTCGTCCTTTGCGGCTGCGGTTTCTGTCAGGGTCTTTGCCAGCGACGACTCGGATGCCTTTATGCGGCGGACGGTCGACAGCCCCTGGAAAAGCGGGAGGCTGAGTCCGGCGCTCCATTGGAAGTTCGAGGTGTTTCGGTCGGCGTAGGTGTTGGCCGCCGTCAGGCCGCGGCCGAAGTTCCAGGTCTGCGACGCTCCGGCCTCAAGGGTAGGGAGCACCCGGTCTTTGGCCTCGGTCAGGGTGAGCTGCTCTGATTCGGTCTCCAGCTCTCGGGCCTTGACGGTCAGATTGTGGCTGACGGCGTATTCCACGCACTGCTCCAGGTTCCAGGGGGTCTGGGCTTCCGCCGGGAACAACGGAAGGGCCGCTGCAAATAATAATAGTAATTTACGCATGATTATTTCTCCTCCTGTTTGTTGCCTCTGAGCTGGGATTTGGCGTCGATTCCGCCGTCCTTGATTTCGACTGTCAGGCCGTCGGAAACACCTGTCGTGACAGCCTTGCGGTCAAACTCCTTCGGTTCCTTGGCGGCGTCCCCTTTGAGGACGTAGACGAAGGCGCTGTCGCCGGAATACTCCACGACGCGCTCCGGGATGGTCAGGACGTTCTCAGCCTTTTCAAGTATCACCGTGGCGTTGGCTGAATATCCGGCGCGGAGCTTCCTGGCGTTCGCGGCGTCGAGAGCGGCTTTGACCTCGAAGGTGTTGGTGCCGTTGTCCTCGGTAGCGATGGGGGCGATTTTCTCGATCACGGCGGGATAGTCGGAGCCGCTGACCGCGCCTACGGCGATGCGGACGGGCATCCCCTCGTTGAGCAGGTCGACTTCCGTCTCGTCGACTTTACCCCTGAAGATGAGGTCTGTCATGTCCGCTACCTTGGCGATTGTCGTGCCGTCGTTGAACGTGTTGGCCTGGATTACCGACGAACCTACCTTGACGGGAACCTCGAGCACCAGCCCCGTAACGGTCGAGCGTACCAGGGTGTTGGAATTCTGGGCGTTAGCCGCCGAAACGCCGTCGCGGACGATTGTCAGCTGGTCGCGGGCCTGGTCGAGTTCCTTGACGGCCCGTTCGTATGCGGCTCGGTCGGCCTCGAAGCGCTCGCGGCTCTCGTATTTCTTCTCGTAGAGGGTCTTTGTGCGCTCGTAAGTGAGCTTGGCCTCCTCCAGGGAGATTCGGGCTACCTCGACGCGGTTCTCCGCGGAGGAGAGCTGGGTCTGTTCGGGAATCACGCGGATGCGGGCTATGACGTCGCCGTCCTTAACCTGGTCTCCGGCCTCGACAAGAATCTCGCTGATAATGCCGGAAATCTGCGGCTTGATTTCGATTTCGTCGCGCGGCTCGATTTTGCCGGTGAGCACCGTGGTGCGCTCAACCGTGCCTGTCGCGGGGCTTACAAGCTCGTAGCTTGCCTCCTTTTCCCTGGAATTGTAGAAGAGATAGACGAATGTGCCTATGAATACGAGGCCCACAAGCGCCCAAAGGATGATTTTGAATACTTTCTTCATATGATGTGATGTTATTTGTCATTCATTGCTTCTACGGGCTTGATGCGCATCGCCTTGATGGCCGGAATCAGCCCCGCGAGGGTGCCGAGTACGGCGAAGAGCGCGAAGATTACAAGCGCCTGGCCGGGGTTCATCTGGAAGCGCGGGGTCGAGATTTCGTTCGTCGTCAGCGTCTGGGCGACGGCGAGTATTATTGTCGCGAAGCTGATTCCGGCAATTCCGGCGACCGACGTCAGCGCCACTCCCTCCGACAGAATCTGGGCGATTATGTCGCGGGGTTTCGCCCCGATTGCCCGGCGGATGCCGATTTCCTGGGTGCGCTCCTTGACGATTACCCACATTATGTTGCCGATTCCGATAACTCCCGCAAGCAGGGTGCTGAGACCGATGAACAGCGCGAGAAACGACAGCCCGACAAACAGGGTGTCTACCTTGGCGAACTCCTCCGAGACGTTCATGAACCACATCGCTCCGGCGTCGGAGGGGGAGATGTCGTGGAGGCGGTAGAGGGTCTGCCGTATCTTCGGTTCCAGTTCGGTAAGGTTCGCGCCTCGCCCTCCGACAACCAGCAGCGCGCCTACGTTGTCTCCGACGTTATAGGCCCGGCGGTAGGTGCTGGCGGGGATTATTCCCTGTTCGTCAATCAGGGAGCCGTTGAGCCTCATTTCGTTTGTCTGCCCGGCCATACCGATTATGGTGTATGAGATTCCGTTGATTTCAACGGTTTTGCCCGTAGGCGAGGGGTCGTTCGGGAAGATTTCAGAGGCGAGTTTCTTTCCGATCACTACCACCTTGCGCTCCTGCTCGATGTCGGTAGCGTTAAGGAATCGTCCCTCGTAGATGACAGGTTCCATCATCTTCACGAAGTCCGGCTCCACTCCGAGGATTTGCGCCGAATATATGTATTTGCCGTTTCGGTAGCTGACGGAGTTTCCCCCGATAAAGGGGGTGACGGTCGAGAGCTCGGGGAACGCCTGGCGGAGAATCGCCAGGTCCTTGGCCCGGAACTTCCACGAACGCCCCTTCTCGTGCCCCTTGTAAGGCTCGTTGGTCTGCCCCGGCATCATGAACGCCGAGTTGGTCGCGAATCCCTGGAAGTTGCGCCGCAGCATGTCCTCCGCGCCCCGCGCCCCGCCCATGAGGAGCGCGAGCATGGCAACTCCCCAGAAGATTCCGAATCCGGTCAGGAACGTGCGCGTCTTGTTGCGCGCGAGGGTGGAGCCGATTTCCTTCCAGTTCTCTATGTCGAACAGCGATACTTTCATAACTTAACTCGGTTATTCGTCGCGGAGAGCTTCGACTGGTTTTACTTTCAGCGCTTTCAGCGCCGGGAACAGGCCGGCGAGCGCCCCGGCGACCACTAACACCACCGTCACCTCGAAGGCTATCGCCAGGCTGACGGTAGGGTTCTTCATAAAGGGCTGGTCGGCGAGCGCCATGGCGATCATCTGGGCTACCGCGGTCCCGAGCACTATTCCTATATATCCGAAGAGGGTCGTGATGGCGATTCCCTCCGAGATTACCTGGGTCACGATTCTTGCCGGACGGGCCCCGATGGCGCGGCGTATTCCGATTTCGTGGGTGCGCTCCTTGACGGACACGAACATTATGTTGCTGATTCCGACTACGCCGCTGAGGAGTGTCATCAGGCCGAGAATCCAAACGCCGATGTTGAGTATGTTCATCCCGTTTTCCATCTGAAGCGAGTTGACGAACTTGTTGAAAACCCAAAGCGCGCTTTCGTCGTCAGGGTTGAAGTCGCGGGTGGCGGCCAGGGTTTGTCGCACCCCTTTCTCAACGTTATTGCCCTTCTCCTCTGTCGTAACATTGTCGGAGAGGAGCACGCTTAATCCCCCGGTCTCGTCCTTTTTCTCCTGCATCATCTTTGCGGTAGTGTAGGGGATGAGCTTGTCGCGGCTCCATCGCCCCTGGTAGACTCCTACGACCTGGAACGACAGCCCGTTGAGGCGCACGCGGCTTCCGACAGCCCCCTTCCCGTCGGGCGGGAAGAGTTGCTCGGCGAAATCTGTGGCGAGCACCATTACTTTCGCCCGCTGCTCTATGTCGCGGTCGTTGATGAAGCGGCCCTCGACCATTTTATGCCCCTCGCGGTCAAGATAGCTGGGGTAGACCCCGGTATAGCTGCCGTCGATGTGGCGGGTCGTCGTGGATAGGGATGGGGCGTTGCCGTAGACCTCCGAGGTCACTTCTACGACATCCTCGGGGAGGGCGTCCTCGATCGCCCCCATATCGTCGTCGTGGAGCTTTATGCGCCGCCCCTCCTTGTAGCCGTGGTAGGCTTTGGAGGTGCGTCCGCTCCATACGGAAATCTGCTTCGTACCGCTGCTCATCATGTCGTCCCGGAAGGAGTTCGTCAGCCCTCGGGCCATGCTCAGGAGCACGATCAGCATGAAGACTCCCCACGCTACCGACAGCCCCGTCAGGGCCGTGCGCAGCTTGTTGTGGCGGAGGGTCTGGAGTATTTCGCTTACAAGGTCAAACATGGCTGGTCGGCGGCGAGGGGGTTCTCTGTCTGTATCGCGGGGGCGGGTGAAACGATGCGTCCGTCGGAGATGCGTATGACGCGGTCGGTCTGCTCCCCGACGCCCGGGTCGTGGGTCACTATGGCGATTGTCTTTCCCTGTTCCCGGTTGAGCTGCCGGAAGAGCTGCATTACCTCCGCCGAGGTCTTGGAGTCGAGCGCCCCGGTAGGCTCGTCGGCGAGAATTACCGCCGGGTCGGTAATCATGGCGCGGGCGATGGCGACGCGCTGCTTCTGTCCGCCTGAAAGCTCGCCGGGGAGATGGTGGGCGCGGTCGGCAAGCCCCATGCGCTCGAGCTGCTCCATCGCCAGCGCGTTGCGCTTGCGGCGCGACACTCCGCGGTAGAAGAGCGGGAGCGCCACGTTTTCAAGGGCGTTCTTGTAGTTTATAAGGTTGAACGACTGGAACACGAATCCTATCAGGCGGTTGCGGTAGTCGGCGGCGCGGTTCTCGCCCAGGTCGCGTATCAGCGTCCCGTCGAGGACGTACTCCCCCGAATCGTAGTTGTCAAGGATTCCGAGGATGTTGAGGAGGGTTGACTTGCCGGAGCCGGAAGCGCCCATGATCGATACCAGCTCCCCTTTGCGGATTTCGAGGTTGATGTCCTTGAGCACGTGGAGCGGCACGGCTCCCGGATATGTCTTGTTGATGTTTGTGAGTTTCAGCATCTGGCTTGTATGCTTTTTATGCGTTACCTCTTATAGACGCGGCGATGGCGCGCCAAGTTGCATATGTGCGCGCTTTTTCCGCAAAAAAGTCGCTCCGCGGCTTTTCCGGCTTCATTTTCGCGAGCCGGCTGCCGCGGAGGCGACCTTTCCCGTTGCGGGTTATCGTGTATTGAAAGCTGTCGTTTGGCATGGTGTTATTTGAATGCGTCCGGATGCCCGCTGATAAACACTTCTGTCTTTTTGCCGGGAGCTGATTCAAATCCCATACTTACCGGCTGGCCGTTGAAGAAGAAACTCAGTATGATGTCATGTTTCCCCCCGGACCAGGTATCGCAGACGCTTGAGGATATTTTTTTGTCCTGCTCGAAGGCCTTCGTGACCTCCTCGATAATCGCTTTCTCGGTGGGGGCTATCGAGAGGGAGCGGAAATATCCGTTTTCGCTCTTTATGATTGTCGTTTCTACGTTCGGATTGCTGTTGTAGCGGCCGTCGAAATATTTCTCAACCGCGAGTCGGGGCGATTTCGCGAACAGCGCCATAGCGAAGAACGCCAGGATGGTTGTAAGGATGATTCGTTTCATAGGGCGTATGTTTTTAGAGTTTCCAGTTTCTGTTTCTGCTCTTCCCGGAGGAGGTCCATGCGGCGTTCAAGCTGGCGGTATCTCTCAACCTGCGCTTCGGCGACCTCGCGGGCCTGTTCTCCCCGGAGCTGTCTGCCTCCGACGTAGGCAATGTATTCGACCTCGGACGCGCCTCCCGACGATAAGCCGATCACGGAGGCGGCAAGGATAGCCGCGCTCGCGGCGATTCCGGTAACGGCGCTGCGCCAGCGGCGCATTGTGAGACGGCGTTTCTTCTCATTTTTGCCGCTTTTGCCGTCCGCGGGCGCTGCCGTCCGGGCGGCGAGTTCGCGCGACAGGCCCATGACGGCCCGGGTCTCGCGGATAATCTCCGAATCGGAATCCGTCGTCAGCAGGACATATTCTAGCTCCGCTTCCTCCAGGGAGGTAAGGGCGCAATCCATATACAGATTGCAAAGCTCCTCGATTTCGCGGATTGTCAGTTTGTCGTTGTATTCTTTCATCGGTTTAATCTTTTATAGGTTTCGCGGATTTTGGCCCGGGCGCGGCTCATATTCATCCTCACGGCCTCTGTTGACATGCCTAACCGCTGGGCTGCCTCGGCGTACTCCAGCCCCTCGTCGACGATGAGGGTAAGGACCCGCTGCTGAAGCTCCGACAGCCCCTTGCGCAGCTCCCTTTCCAGCTCCGCGGTGTCCCGGGCGGTATCTTCCGAGGCGGCCAGGTCGGGGAGCGCCGCCTGGTCGAGGCTTACGGTGCGCCGCTGCCTCAGCCGGTCGATGCACAGGTTGCGTATCACGGCTGCCAGCTTGCGGCGCGCCTCCAGGTCGGAAGAGATGTCGCCGCGGCAGCGGAGGCGCAGGTAGGCGTCCTGCAGGGCGTCGGCGGCGTCCTCTTCGTCGCGGAGCAGGCGCGTCGCGAACCCGTGGAGCCTCCCGCGCGCTTCCATAAAGGCCGATGTCAGAAAATCCGTTTCCATAACTCTTAGAGAGGGTTTGAATTTTAACTTCTATTCACTCAAAGAAGGATTTTCGGAGCGTTTTTCGCAAGTTGAAGAGGGAGCGATGCGGGCATCGTGACCGATGAAACTTGGCGGAAAAAGCCCGAAAAGACCTTTGAGGGGATAGAAAGAAGACAAATTCATATTTCTTCGTGTTAAATTCAAACACTCTCTTTACACCCAATACGTCCGACCGCCCGAAACGTAACACAAACCTACTACTTTTTTCCTCCCCCGCCAAATCTCCCGGCTATGGCTTAATGGTCCTTAAGGAGTTTTCGGAAGCGAGAAGCAGTATTCAGAATACGGATTCTATCAGAGGGCGGTTATAGTCCTAATTGTTTGATGATTGAGGTGAGGATTCCAACATCGATAGTTGAGAAATCTGCTTTATCATAAATGTCGAGAAGGTAAACATCCCCTGCGTCTGCGGCTACGACAATCGTGTAAGATATGATTCTGGCTCCGCCTGATTTACCTCTTCCCTTGGACGTTATGGCCATTCTTATTTTCCTTAGGCCCGGCGTGAGCTCATCACCTTGAAACGGATTACTTTCGAGTGAATCAATCAATTCCCCAAGGTCTTTTCCGAGAGAACGGTGTTTCTTTGCTAAAGATTTAGCAGAGCGTTCGAAAGTGGGAGTGGTATGTACTTCAAAGCTCATTGAGGAAGGCGCGTGCTGATTTATTGTTGATTTTGGCTTCTCTGATTGCCTTGACTTCGTGTAAAGCGCGCACAATGTTTTCTGTTATGGCTGATGTGGGGGCAAGCCGGAAATTATCCACAGCAGATACGATTACGGAAGGGCGGTTGTTACGGGTGACAACAACATTCTCCCCATTTGCTGCCATATCGAAATATTTGCTCTGATTCGATCGGAATGTACTTGAATTGATGACTACCATAATATTACGTTTTTACAAAGGTAATAAAATATATGATTTGTTGTACCTATGGTTGTACAGGATTTAGCGTAATTTAACATATTTGGCAGCCGCTGATTATGGAATTTGTAAGAGATGGTTTCTTGTGCGCCGTCTTAGCCGTTTAACTACCCATACCATTCTGCATATAGCGGATATTTGTGTCTTATTATTTAAACAATGGATGGCCGTTTTGGGATGGAAGTTGGGGAATTGGGGGAGAGGAAGGGAGAAAATGCGGGCGGGAGGGGGAGCGGATGGGGAAATTTTCGTATCTTTGGGCAATTTTTTGGTTGAAGTGAAAGCGTTTTTGCTGAAATATTTCAAATCGTCGGCCTTATGGCTGCGTGACCGCGGGATAAAGGCCGCGGCCGCGCTCGCTCTCTGCGCCCTTTCCGCCGCTCCGGCGGCAACGGCGAAGGATTTCGTTGTGGTGCTCGACCCGGGGCACGGCGGCAAAGACTTCGGAGCTGTCGGGAAAATAACCAACGAGAAGACAATCGTGCTCGATGTGGCCAAAATCCTTGGCGAACTGATTGACAGGAATCTCGGCAGGAAGGTCAGCACGGTCTACACCCGCGAGACCGACGTGTTCATCCCCCTCAGCGAGCGCGCCGCGATCGCCAACAAGGCCCAGGCGAACCTGTTTATCTCGATTCACGTTAACTCCGTCGACAAGCGGAATAAGAACCGCTCGACAATCCACGGCTGCCAGGTCTACACCCTCGGCCTCCACAAGACAGCCGAGAACCTCGCTGTCGCCAAGCGCGAGAACGCCGTTATGGAGCTGGAGGCCGACCATTCGGTCAAGTATGCCGGATTCGACCCCAACTCCCTTGAGAGCGACATAATCTTCGAGCTGTCGCAGAACAAGCGCCTCGACCAGAGCATCGAGTTTGCCGACGCCGTTCATTCCGAGCTGTCGCGGTGCGCCGGGCGGGCTCCCAAGGGTGTGCGCCAGGCTGGCTTCTGGGTCCTTTGGGCCACCTCGATGCCCTCGGTTCTTGTCGAACTGGACTTTATCTGCAACCCCGATTCCGAGCGCTATCTTAACTCCCGCGAGGGTAAGAAGGCGCTCGCCACTTCCATATATAATGCCTTCTGCTCCTATTTCAACACCTACGGCGAGGCGGTCGTCGGCGAGAAATGCGCCCCGGCGAAACGGGTCGATGTCGACGGCAGGGCCGCGAATGGGGGCGAGGCGAAGGCTCCCGCGTTGAAGCATCCTGCGCCGCAGCCCGAGGTGTGCCCCGAGGAGGTAGCTCCGGCCCAGCTCGCACCCGATGGGGAGAAAGTATGGAAGATACAGATTATGGCTACCGGCTCGCCGCTCCCCGCCGGTTCGGCGCAACTAAAAGACCTTCCGGCTGTTTCCTATTATAAGGAGGGCGGCATGTGCAAATACACTACCGGGTCCTACGTCTCCGCCAAGGAGGCCCGGAAGGCGCTCAAGCAGGTCCGCAAGCGGTTTCCCGAAGCGTTTATCGTCATAATGCGCGACGGATGCCGCATAGGAATGGAAAAATAAACCCGAAACGATACAGACATCATAATTATGAAGACCCCGAAAAAAGAAGTGCTCATCGGCCTGTGCGCCGTGATGGCCCTGGCGGTGCTCTATTTCGGCATCGAGTTCCTCAAGGGCGTGAACATCTTCAAGCCCGCCAACTATTATTACGCCTCCTATACCGATGTCGCCGGATTGCAGAAGTCCGCCCCGGTAACGGTCAACGGCTTCAAGGTAGGGCAGGTACGCGAGATTTCCTACGAATACGACAACCCCGGCCACGTGCGCGTCGAGCTAAGCCTCGACCGCGAGCTGCGCCTTCCCGTCGGCACAAAGGCCGTAATCGAGCAGGACCTTCTCGGAACATCCACCGTCGTGCTCCGTATGGGCTCGTCGAAAGATTTCCATGAAATCGGCCACCGCCTCGAAGGGGAGACAGCGCAGGGGTTGATGGGTTCCGTCTCCGAGCAGCTCATGCCGAGCGTGAGCGCCATATTCCCGAAAATCGACTCGCTGGTGACGGCGCTTAACACCCTCGTGCGCGACCCGGCCCTCTCCTCCTCGGTCAAGCGCCTCGACGACATAACGCTCAGCCTGAACAGCACGATGAAGCAGCTCAACGCGACCGCCCGCCAGCTCGACCCCGTGATGAAGAACGTCAACGGAATCACCGGGAACGTCAACACAATCACCGCCGACCTAACCCAGGTTTCCGGCAAGCTCGCCCAGCTCCCCGTCGATTCCCTTATGAACAACATAATGGCGCTTTCCGGCAACCTCCGCGCCCTCTCCGAGGAGCTGGACAATCCCGAATCGACCATCGGCGCGCTCACCCACGACCGGGCCCTCTACAACAATCTCAACAACGCCGCCGCGTCGCTCGACTCCCTGCTGATCGACGTCAAGAAGAACCCCAAGCGCTACATCTCCATCAAACTACTCTAACGGACTACCGCCTATCATAAGGGACCACCGCGCCACCCTCCAAATTTGGTGTCCACCTTGTCCACGCTGTCCGGCGGTGTCCACCGAAAGGATGTATATGGTCAGCGGCGGAGCCGCGGTATAATTGTAGCCCCAGGTCGAGCGTCGGAGACGCGAAGGCCTGGGGTTTCGTTTCGGATTCAGGCAACGGCCTCGGAGAGGTCGTATAATTGTGATAGGCGATGGATTAAATATGATTAACGGACATCTCCGATGCCCCAGCCATTTGCACTCCTATACCCCAGGCCTTCGCTTCCTGCGGTCGCTCGACCCGGGGCTACAATTACCCCGCGGCTTCGCCGCTCGCGATTGCAGCCGCTTATATGCTATAAAACATACGCCGTCGTGGCGTATGTTTTTCTTTTTATGCCTACCTTTGCCTATTCTTACTTACACAATAAATATTAAATCAGGATAAATGATTCTATCGTTTTGTGTCGATTACCGCACCAACTGGGGCGAATCGCTATATATCAAGGCGTTGATTCCTATGGGAAGCGGCCTCTCGGAGATGGTCCTGAAACTTGACCTCTACGGCAGCCAGACCTGGAAAACGCAAATCGAGGTCCCCGACGACACCCCCGATTTCCGCTATTCCTACTTCGTGCGCAACGACAACGGCGCCGAGAAACACGAATGGGGCAAGGGGCATACGTTCCGTGCCGGTAAGGGGGTGCGCTCCTACGAGCTCTTCGACCGCTGGCAGGACCAGCCGTGGGACAAGCCTTATTACTCCGTCGTGTTCACCGACTGCGTCTGCAAGCGGCAGCAGAAAGCCCTTCCCCCCGTAGTGGAGCCGGGCACGATGCTCCTCAGCGTCGATGCCCCGATGATCGCGCCCGACGAGGTTGTGGCGGTTTCCGGTAGCTGCGACGCTCTCGGCAACTGGGATGTAGACAAGGCGGTCGTGATGTCCGACGCCTTCTTCCCGACCTGGTGCTGCTCCGTACCCCTCCAGGGGCTCGGCGAGGACACGGAATACAAATTCCTGATTCTGAAAAAGGACGAGGCCGGAGGGCGGAAGGTAGTAGCCTGGGAGGCGTGCGACAACCGCCGTCTCTCCTGTTCCCCGGCGACGATGGGGGAGGTGATGGCCGTCAGCGGCCTGCGCCTCGTCAATCCGAAAGCCCCCTGGCGCGGTGCCGGAGTTGCGATTCCCGTCTTCTCCCTCCGCTCCGAAGAGGATTTCGGTGTCGGCGAGTTCTACGACCTCAAGCTGATGGTCGACTGGGCAGCCCGCACCGGCCAGTCGTTCATCCAGGTGCTCCCGGTCAACGACACCACGATGACCCATACCTGGACCGACTCCTACCCCTATAACGCCAACTCCTGCTTCGCCCTCCATCCGATGTACCTGCGGCTGTCGGCTGTCGGACGCCTCTCCGACCCGGGGCGCCAGGCGCATTACGACGCTCTCGCCGCCGAGCTTAACAAGCTCCCCGAAATAGATTACGTCAAAGTCAACGACGCCAAGAACGCCTATACCCGAGAGCTGTTCGCCGAAGTCGGCGCCCAGGCCGTCAAGGCGAAGGAGTTCAAGGAGTTCGTGAAGGCAAACGACTCCTGGCTGACCCCCTACGCCGCCTACTGCGTCCTCCGCGACAAAATCGGCAGCGCCGACTTCTCCTCCTGGAGCGAATACGCCGCCTACGACGAGGCGAAAGTCAGGGAGTTCATAAAGAAGAACCGCAAAGAGTTCGACTACCACTGCTGGCTGCAGATGCACCTCGCGAAGCAGATGAGCGAGGTGCGCGCCTACGCCCACGCCCGCAAGGTTGCGCTGAAAGGCGACATACCCATCGGTATCTCGCGTACGAGCGTCGACGCCTGGATTTCGCCCCGCCTCTTCAACCTCGACTGCCAGGCCGGAGCGCCCCCCGACGACTTCTCCGTGCTCGGCCAGAACTGGGGATTCCCGACCTACAACTGGGAGGAGATGAACCGCGACGGATTCGCCTGGTGGAAGGCCCGCTTCCGCAAGATGGCCGAATACTTCGACGTTTACCGCATAGACCATGTCCTCGGTTTCTTCCGAATATGGGAAATACCGATGGACCAGCTCCACGGCCTCCTCGGCGTGTTCAATCCCGCCCTCCCGTTCTCCGTCGCCGAACTCCGCGACAGCTACGATTTCTGGATCGAGCCTGAGGAGCACACCAGGCCGTTCATCCGCGACTACATGCTCCGCGACTTTTTCGGCGACTTTACCGACGAGGCCCGCGAGCGCTTCCTGGTCGACGACGGGTACGGGCGCTTCCACCTCCGCCCCGAATTTGACACCCAGCGCAAAATCGCCGACTACTTCGCCACTCAGGAAGGGGACCAAAAGAACAGCCGCCTTTCCGACGCCCTCATGGGGCTCGTCGACCAGGTGCTCTTTATCGAGGACAAGAACGAGCCGGGCAAGTACCACCCCCGTATCTCCGCCCAGTTCACTTACGCCTACCGCGCGCTCCCCGACTACAAACGCTGGTGCTTCGACCGCCTCTACAACGATTTCTTCTACCACCGCCACAACGATTTCTGGTACGGCAAGGCGATGTGGAAGCTCCCCCCGATTATCGACGCCACCGACATGCTCACCTGCGCCGAGGACCTCGGAATGATTCCCGACTGCGTCCCCGCCGTCATGAGCGCCCTCGAGATTCTAACCCTCGACATACAGCGCATGCCGAAGAATCCCCGCGAGGAGTTCGGCAACCCCGCCAACTATCCCTACTACACCGTATGCACAACCTCCACCCACGACATGGGGGGCATACGCGCCTGGTGGGAGGCCGACCGCGCCAAGACCCAGAGCTTCTACAACCATATCCTCCGCGAGCAGGGGGAAGCGCCTTATTTCGCCGAGCCCTGGGTGTGCGAGAAAATCGTCGACCAGAACCTAAAGTCCCCCGCCATGCTCTGCATCCTCCCGTTGCAGGACTGGCTGTCGATCGACGGCAAGCTGCGCCGCGAGAATCCCGCCGACGAGCAGATCAACGAACCCGCCATATGCCCCTACTACTGGCGCTACCGCATGCATCTGACAATGGAACAGCTCCTCGACGAGCACGTCTACTCCAACCACGTCGCCGCCCTCGTCTCCGAATCCGCCCGCTGAACCCCCTTTAAATAATAATAATGCGCCGTATCCCACTCCGTGTTACGGCGTATTTTGTACCCGGATGGGAGGGTGCTGTCAGAATGGTCCAGATGGTAGGAGCTTGGAGGTGAGGCCGATGGGAGCAATCTGAAGATTGTGACCGAGGCCGAAGCCTTCAAGCGACGACCCAGATGGGCCGTTATGACACATCCTCTCTTAGTTTACGGGGAAGTCTGCGGGCCGGGTCGAGTAGTCCGGCGATTTCAGGGCCCGGCGGATCGCGTGGGCGAACTTGACGCTTTTGCCGTCGGCATCCTTCTTCGTGTACTGCTGCGCGGCAAGCACAACGGTGTCGGCTCCCAGGCGGCTGTTAATCTCGTCGATGGCCTCCGATATCGAGCGGTAGCGGCGGCTCTTTTCCGGGTCATACTCGAAAAGGTCGGGCTGGACGGCATCCGCCGGGCTGATTTCGCTGACGAGCACCCCGGCGCGTTTGTAGCGGATTCCGGGTCGGAAGATGGAGGCCAGGACGCATAGCGCCGCGTCGACAATCTCGGTCGTCGTTCCCGTCGGGGTGGTGAAGGTGTAGGATGAGAAGCTGTCGTACTGGCTGAGGTCTTCGCAGAAATGGTTGGACTGCACGAATACGGAGACTTTCGAGCACACCGACTTCTGCTTCCGCAGTTTGGCGGCGCAGCGGGCCGCGTAGTTGGCAACGTGAGACCGCAGCTCTCCTGACTCGCCTATCATTTCCGGGAACGAGCGGCTCGTCATGATGCTCTTCCTGGTGGTCTCCAGTCCGTCGATGTCGATGGCGTTTTCGCCGCGGAGTTCCATCCATGTGCGCTCGCCGGTGACGTGGTATTTAGACCGGATCCAGCCTCGCGAGCGCTGGGCGAAGGCCAGGGCGGTATGTATGCCGTACGCTTCCAGGCTCTTTGCCATGCGCCGTCCGATTCCCCATACCTCTTCGGCCTCGAACATACTTAAAGCGGCCACGCGCTGCTCTTCCGTCCCGATCATGCAGCATTTCCTGTAACCGGGATAATTCTTCGCGTAGCGGCTCGCGACCTTGGCGAGAGTCTTGGTCGCACCGATGCCGACGCTTACCGGCATCCCGGTCCAGCGGCGCACTTTCCTCGCCAGCCCCTCTCCCCACGTTTTCAGGTCGAGGTGCTCCATCCCCGACAGGTCGAGAAACGCCTCGTCAATAGAGTATTGCAGGACTGACGGAGCCTCCTCGCGCAGCACGGCCATGACGCGGGCCGACATGTCGCCGTAGAGGGTGTAGTTAGACGAGAACGCCGTCACCCCCGACCCGGGGAACTGCTGCAGCATCTGATAGTAGGGGAGGCACATCTTGATTCCCATAGCCTTGGCCTCGGCCGACCGGGCGATGACGCAGCCGTCGTTGTTGCTCAGCACGACAACCGGCCTGCCGTTCAGTTCCGGCCGGAAAACGCGCTCGCAGGAGCAGAAGAAATTATCGCAGTCAACGACAGCCCACATATCAGTATCCTTTGTTTGTCTTACGCGAATTTACCGCTTTATTCCGACAATCGCAACGCGGACCTTATGATATAAAAAGCATCCCGGGGCGCTCATCAAGCCGCCCCGGGATGTAAGAGATTGTTAGGAATCATTGTCAGAGAGCGACCTTGCGCGTCCCGGCGGGTGTCGCGACGAGGTAGATGCCGGAGGGGAGGGGGGCGGTTGCCACGACTGCGGCAAAGGAGCGGGCGACGAGCGTCCCGGAAACCGTGTACACAGCGATTTCAGCTCCTGCCGGATTCTCCACGGTTATGCGGCCTCCGTCTGTCGCGATAGCGAAGGACGCGCTGTCGGCTGCCGCGTCGCTGATGCCCGACTGCTTGGTCGGGAGGCGCACCGACGCCGTCTCGCTCCAGGGAGAGGTGACTGTCTCCTCCTCCTGGCCCGGATTGGGAACATACGCTCCCATCAGCTCGCACTCGAATTCGTCATCGTCGTTGCTGAACCCCTCGCCGTTGGTGGCGATATATGCCTCGCACGCCCCGGTCACAATGGAGCGGAAAGGCACTCTGACGGTTTCACCCGATTTAAGATTCTGCGATACCGCCAGGCGGTCAATCTGCACGAGCGTCCCGTAGCCGTACGCCTGGATCGCGATATACGATTCCTGGTTCCCCCCTGTGAGGGTAAAGGTGCGGTCGGTCCATTCTTCCGACAGCGGGTCGAGCTGGCTTTTCTCGTCCCAAAGCTCGATGCGGTCGGCGATTATGTCGCTTGTGAACTCGTTGACCTTCTCGCGGACATTCATCATATAGAGGCTCAGGGAGGCGGCGTTGCGGGCGCGGACACGCATCTCTACCGTCACCTTTCCCCCGTCGGCGCTGAGGTCCATCGTCGGGCCGTCAATCTCGCCGTATTGCCCCATCGAGGCGTATGTGTTGTCAAGCCCGATGCAGTCGGCGGCGTAGGCAGGGCGCTTCACGCTCCAGTTCGAGCGGTTGAGGTAGTCGTCGAGCCATTCTGCCGCCTCGCCGCGTACAGGCGAGTCAGGCTGCGCGTTCTGCGAGGGGGTCGAAAGGAAGTCCTCGTCAAGCAGGTAGTACTTCTCGTCCTGCGGAGCCGTATGCTTCAGGAACGTTTCGAGCTGGTAGGTATTGGCGTTGTAAGGCGCTTCCCAGGATATTTTGAAGCCGTCGGTCGTAATGTCGCTGAATTGGCCGAGCACCGGCTTGGGAACCCCGAAGCAGCGTACTGCCGCTGACTCTTCCGAAGTCAGCTCCCCTTTTCGGGCCTTGACGGTGTAGTGGTATGTTTTGGCCGGGTCAAGCCCGGTAACGGCATACTCAGTCCCCTCTACCGGGAAATCCTGGATATGGTACGAGCGGGTATCGTTGTCAAGGGTGAAAACGCTAAGAAGATAGGTCTCGGCATCTTCGACCGCCCGCCAGTGGGCCGTGAAGCTCTCGCCGGTGAAGTCGGTGAACCTGTCGGCCACCGGCACATCGAGCTGCGGACGCACCTGCAGTACTTTGATGTTGCGAAGGTCGCCCCCGTAGCTCCCCGCCCAGAAACGTACCGAGCAGTCCGCCGTGCCCCCTTCGAGGGTCAGGCGGTATTCCTTCCAGTCGGTATTCACCTCGACCGGGTTGGCCAGTATCCCCGTAATCCCCTTGTCCATACCGTCGGCACGGTCGCGGAGCTGGACGTAAACCTTGTCGGTAGTCGTTTTCTGACCCTCCCAGGTCGCCATACGGAACTCGAACGAGACGGTGACCTTCCCCCCGTCGGCCGACAGCTCGACAGCCGGGGTCTGGATATAGGTGTCGTCATCCATCTCCATCCGGACTACCCCGGCTTGCTCGCCGTAGGATATATACCACCCCTTCCAGCCGGGCTGGTGGAAAAATTCAGGTTTCAAAGTCTCGTCCTGGTTGTATACCGGGTAGCGCTTCCCGTCCCAGGGCGTGGTCGCTGGAACGAGCGAGAAATCCTCCTCGAAGACTACCGCCGGATCCGGCGCGTCGGGTATGAGCGCCGCCGCTTCCGGCGCGCTGAACAGCAGCCCCGCGGCCGCCGCCAGCATTAATTTGTGATTCTTCATCCTGTCAAGATTAATTGGTGTTGCGATTGATATGTCGCAAAGATAGCGCTTATTTTGTATTTATATGCATTTTGCCGCATTTATTTTCAAAAATCCCGCATATTGCCGTATATGGATGTTACGGGATGACAATTGTTCTTGGCCTTACATAAGAATAATAATGAGTGCATATCGTTTTTTGCGCCCCAAAATATTGGTTGATAATAGTAAAATTACTATCTTTGCGCTGTCCAATTAAAGAGAACTTTGACATGAAAGTTTTAAAAACCTCGGCAGTGCTGAAAGCGCTGC
Source organism: uncultured Muribaculaceae bacterium (assembly GCA_910585755.1). Lineage (GTDB taxonomy): Bacteria > Bacteroidota > Bacteroidia > Bacteroidales > Muribaculaceae > UBA7173. The sequence goes on from CAJUFH010000025.1 coordinate 21,842, forward strand.
TTGCCGACGGCTGGAAGGTCGTCCGGCAAAAAGGGAGCCACCGTCAGCTACGTCATCCCGTCAAACCGGGAACCGTTACTCTGAACGGAAGTCCCTCTTCCGATATCTACGGAAGAGAACTTGACAGTGTGCTGCGGCAGTCAGGTCTCACTTTCTGACCTCGGAGAAGGGGATTTCCCCTTCTCCTCCCTTTGAAAACTTTTCGTAATGGTTCTGTTTTAATCGGGCAAAATAGCGCGGGATTTCCGTGCCCGCGCTATTTATCTTTGTGAAACGTTATACTATATATGCAGGAACTTGTCATCAACGCATCGAAAACCCCCGACGGCTACTCTGCCTCTTGTGACCTTATGCCAGGTTGGGTTGTAGCCTATAATGGAGATTTTGAAGGTTTCGAGAATTATGTCAGGGAAAGCGTGGAGTTTTATGTAGATTGCGCCAGGGCTGATGGCGAGGACTTCCCGCAACTCCTCGCTGACCCGGATTTGCGTTTTTCTTACCGCTTTGACATACAGAGTCTTCTGAACCATTATCAGAAAATATTCTCTCTTGCGGCGATGCAGTCGATTACCGGTATCAACCAACGCCAACTGTGGCACTACTCAGCCGGAAGGTCAAAGCCTCGCCCGAAACAGGCTGCGAAAATTGTCACGGCGCTTAACAGGCTTGGAAAAGAATTAGTCTCGCTCTCTGTTTAATTGGACGCTAAACAGTCGCTTCGAGGCAAGCGCTCCCCCGCCAATCCCGGCGGGGGATTTTTTTATGTTATTACATTGTATTCTTGAACGTGAAAACGTCGATACATCGGAGATTCTTCACGGGTTTATTTGGAGTTTTAAAGCAAACTTCATAAATTTGTGGAAAACTCAATATATCATGAAAATCGAAACTGCTACCCAGTCGACCGTGCTCGGCGAGGTAAAACTGTTCACTATGACTAACGACCGCGGCGCCCAGGCCGTGGTTTCGGATCTCGGGGCCGGAATCGTCGCAATCCGCGTGCCCGACAAGGAAGGGCGGCTTGCTGATGTCGTCATCGGCTACGACTGTGCCGAGGATTATATCGCAGACGGGCCCTGTGCGGGAAAGACTCCCGGACGCTATGCCAACCGTATCGCCGCTGGCCATTTCTCTCTTGAGGGAAAGACTTACACGCTCCCGGTCAATAACGGCCCCAACCATCTCCACGGTGGTCCCGACGGTTACCAGAACCGCGTCTGGAACGCTGCCGTCGAAGGGGGCAACAAGGTCGTGTTCACTCTCCACAGCCCTGACGGCGACGCCGGTTATCCGGGCAACCTCGACGCGAAGGTCACCTATACCTGGACTGACGACAACGTCCTTGAGATAGACTACGAGGCGGTTACCGACGCTCCGACTGTCGTCAACCTTACCAACCACGCGTATTTCAACCTTGGCGGCCATGAGACTGGCTCCGACCGTGCCCTCGGCCAGCAGCTTACCCTCCGCTGCTCCAACTGGCTCCCGACCGACGACACCTTGATTCCAACCGGGGAAATCGCTCCTGTGGCGGAAACCCCGATGGACTTCACGCAGGGAAAAGCTGTCGGCCGCGACATACGCGAGGACTTCGAAGCCCTGCGTTTCGGAAAGGGATACGACAACTGCTGGCTCGTCGACGATTATGACGGAACCCTCCGCGAGGCCGCGATTCTCCGCGACCCCCAGTCGGGCCGCACGCTGACGGTCATCACCGACCAGCCCGCCGCCCAGGTCTACAGCGGCAACTGGCTGGAAGGATGCCCGGTAGGGAAGGGTGGCGCCGTTTACCACGATTATGCCGCCGTAGCGATTGAGTGCCAGGGTTGTCCCGACGCTCCCAACCATCCCAACTTCCCCTCCCAGCGTCTCAACCCCGGCGAAACCTACCGCCGCCGCATCCGCTTCGCCTTCTCCGCCGAGTAACTCTCCTCCTCCCTTCCCCGTCCGAGTAACCCTCCATCCCTGCGCAGCCTGTCGGGTGGAGCGACCTTTAGCGAGCGTCGCGTCTCCTGTCAGCCGCTCTCTCCGAACGGGTTCTGTTCCCGGTGTGAGGGGCCGCGGCCCCGAAGCGAGCGTCGTGCCTCCCCTGCGTTTTTCAAAAAAGAAGCGATCCCTATAAATAAAGAAGCCTCCCGGCGAAATCGCCGGGAGGCTCTTGTTTGTCAGGTCAGCAGACCTCAGGCGTTTTTCACCTTGTCGACAACCGCCTTGAAAGCGGCGGGGTTGTTGAGGGCGAGGTCGGCCAGGACCTTGCGGTTGATCTCGATACCAGCCTTGTGGATGAGGCCCATGAGCTTGGAGTACGAAAGGTCCTCCATGCGGGCGGCGGCGTTGATACGCTGGATCCACAGAGAGCGGAAGTTGCGCTTCTTATCCTTGCGGTCGCGGTAAGCGTAAGTCAGACCCTTTTCCCAAGTGTTCTTGGCAACGGTCCATACATTACGGCGGCAGCCAAAGTAGCCGCGGGTGAGTTTCAGGATTTTTTTACGACGAGCGCGTGAAGCGACGTGGTTGACTGATCTTGGCATTGTTGTTCGTTTTTTGAATGTCAGCGGTCGGAAACGGTGTCCGACTCTTTGTGCTGAGCCACTCGGTTAGAAAATCTTTTGTTGAACGGGTTTCGGAGAGGGAGGCGGTCAAGCCTGGGCTTGCTTTTTCAGAGCTGTTTCTCGCTTATTTCAGGCCGAGAAGGGCTTTCACGTTACCTGCGTCTACGCGGTTAACCGTGCCGAAGTGGGTCAGGTTACGTTTCTGCTTCTTGGTCTTCTTGGTGAGAATGTGGCTCTTGAAAGCGTGCTTTCTCTTGATCTTTCCTGTTCCGGTAAGGGCGAACCTCTTTTTGGCACCGGAATTAGTCTTAATCTTTGGCATTTTGTTTGTTAATATATTGATTATTAATGTCCGTGGCCGACTCGCGGCCGGGAATCTCTTTTTTCGTTATATCCTTCAAGCGACGACCCAGACGGGCCGTTATGACACGACCTCAGGCTTTCTTTTTCGGGGAAAGCATGATAATCATGCGCTTCCCTTCGAGCACCGGCATCTGCTCTACCTTGCCGTATTCCTCCAGGTCGGAGGCGAAACGGAGAAGCAGTACCTCCCCCTGTTCCTTGAACAGGATCGAGCGCCCTTTGAAGAACACGTAGGCTTTTACCTTCGAGCCTTCCTGGAGGAAGCTCTGGGCGTGCTTGAGCTTGAAGTTGTAGTCGTGGTCGTCGGTCTGCGGTCCGAAACGGATTTCCTTGACTACGACCTTCGTGGCTTTGGCTTTCTGCTCCTTCTGCCGCTTTTTCTGCTGGTAGAGGAACTTCGAGTAGTCGAGAATCTTGCACACAGGGGGCTGGGCGGTCGGGGAGATTTCAATCAGGTCGAGCTCCAGCTCGTCGGCCATGCGCAGCGCCTCGGCTATCGGGTAGATGCCGTTCTCAACGTTGTCGCCGACGATGCGCACCTCTTTGGCGCGGATGCGGTCGTTGATGTTGTACGGCTCCTCCTTGCGGGGCATGCGCGGTCCCTGGACCATGCGGGGGCCTGCCGGACGGGGCCCGGAGAAACCTCCGGGACGCGGTCCCTGGAATCCTCCCGGGCGGGGTGCTCCTCCCGGGCGGGGACCCGAGAAGCCTCCGGGGCGCGACGAGCCTCCCGAGGGACGCTGTCCGGGAACGCCCTGCTGGCGCGGTGCTCCGCCGTTGTTATGGTGCTGGTAGGGAGCGCCGCTCCCCTGGGGGCGCTGGCCCCCCTGGTTGCCGGGGCGCTGTGCCCCCGACTGGTGCATGGGTTTGTTATCCATTAAATAGGTTAGTGGTTTTTATTTAAGCTCGGCCACCAGGCGGGCTATTTCGTCTGCAAAGGTAGCGATTTTCATCGTACCTTTGTCGCCTTCGCCCTGTTTTCTTACTGAAACTTCGCCGTTTTCAGCCTCTTTTTCTCCTACGACGAGCATGTAGGGCACGCGGCGCAGCTCGTTGTCGCGGATTTTGCGGCCGATTTTCTCGTTGCGGTCGTCGACGCTGACGCGCACGTCGGCCTCTTCGAGCTGACGCTGTACCTCGCGGGCGTAGTCGTTGAACTTCTCCGAAATCGGGAGGATGATGGCCTGTTCGGGGGAGAGCCAGAGGGGGAACTTGCCGGCGGTGTGCTCCAGCAGCACGGCGACGAAGCGCTCCAGCGAGCCGAACGGCGCGCGGTGGATCATAACCGGACGGTGCTTCTGGTTGTCAGCCCCGGTGTATTCGAGCTGGAAGCGCTCGGGCAGGTTGTAGTCCACCTGGATGGTTCCGAGCTGCCAGCGGCGCCCGATGGCGTCCTTTACCATGAAGTCGAGTTTCGGGCCGTAGAATGCGGCCTCGCCGAGTTCCTTGCGGGCTTTGAGTCCCTTTTCCTCGCACGCCTCGATGATGGCGGTTTCTGCCAGGTGCCAGTTCTCGTCCGAACCGATGTATTTCTCTTTGTTCTTCGGGTCGCGGAGCGAGATCTGCGCCTCGAAGTTGTTGAAGTCGAGTGCCTTGAAGATGTAGAAGATGATGTCCATCACCTTGAGGAACTCGTCCTTGATTTGCTCGGGAGCGCAGAAGATGTGCGCGTCGTCCTGCGTGAAGCCGCGTACGCGGGTCAGGCCGTGGAGCTCGCCGGTCTGCTCGTAGCGGTAGACGGTGCCGAACTCCGCCAGGCGGAGCGGCAGCTCGCGGTACGAGCGGGGCGACGACTTGAATATCTCGCAGTGGTGGGGGCAGTTCATCGGCTTGAGCATGTACTCTTCCCCTTCCTGCGGGGTGTGGATCGGCTGGAACGAGTCCTTGCCGTATTTCGCGTAGTGGCCCGAGGTAACGTAGAGAAGCTTGTTGCCGATATGCGGGGTGATTACCTGGAGGTAACCGTATTTCTTCTGGATTTTGCGGAGGAACTGCTCCAGGCGGTCGCGCAGGGCGGCGCCTTTCGGGAGCCAGAGGGGAAGGCCGGCGCCGACGTTGGTCGAGAACGCGAACAGCTCCATCTCCTTGCCGAGCTTGCGGTGGTCGCGCTTCTTCGCTTCCTCGAGAAGCTGCAGGTACTCATCGAGCATCTTCTTCTTGGGGAAGGTGACGCCGTAGACGCGCACGAGCTGGTTGCGCTTCTCGTCGCCGCGCCAGTAGGCTCCGGCGAGGCTCATCACCTTGCATGCCTTGATGACGCCCGTCGAGGGGATATGCGGGCCGCGGCAGAGGTCTGTGAAGTTCCCCTGGGTGTAGGTGGTGATATGGCCGTCCTCAAGCTCCGAGATAAGCTCGCACTTGTATTCCTCGTTCTTGTCGCCGAAGAATTTCAGCGCGTCGGCCTTGGAGATGTCCTTGCGGACAATCTGTTCGTCGCGGCGGGCGAGCTCGAGCATCTTGGCCTCTATCGCGGGGAAGTCAGATGCCGTGATGCTGTGGCCGTTGGGGTCGATGTCGTAATAGAAGCCGTTCTCCACGGCGGGACCGATGCCGAACTTGACTCCGGGGAAAAGCTCCTGCAGGGCTTCGGCCAGCAGGTGGGCCGAGCTGTGCCAGAAGGCGTGCTTCCCTTCCGGGTCGTCCCATTTGAAAAGCTTGATTGACGCGTCTTCGCCGATGGGGCGTGTCAGATCCCACTCCTGGTCGTTGACAGAAGCGGCGAGCACGTCGCGGGCGAGCTGCGGGGATAGCGACTTAGCGATTTCGAGGGGCGTGACGCCTGCCTCGTACTGTTTCACCGACGCATCGGGAAATGTGATGTTAATCATTGCTCAAAGTTTTGTTTATCAAGACATTGCCGCCAACAACGCGGCAACCAAACACACTTTATCCGACCTTTGCCCGCCTCAGGCGCGCAAAAATCGCCACAAAGATACGAAATCGCCGCGAGATTAGCAAAATATTCACCGATTTAGTGTAATTTCGCGTTAACTTTTCAAACGCTTATGATACAAAAGCTTGCGCCATACCCGAAGTTTGCTCTCCCCCTCACTCTCGCGGCGATTGCCCTCTCGTTTTTCTTCCTGGCGTTATGGACCCCGCTGATGCAGGACGACCTGGTTTTCATGGCCCAGGCGGCCGAACTCTCTCGGATTGACGACCCCTCCGCTGTCCCCGGCTTCTCGTTTGACGCGTGGCTCGGCCATATAAAGCTTATGTATTTGGAAAACAACGGCCGTCTGGCAAACATTCTTGCCCCCCTAGGGGCGTGGCTCCTGCCGCAATGGCTTCGGGCGCTCCTGACCGGCCTTTGCGCCGCCTGGATTTTTTATATGGTGGCGGCGATAGCGTCCGATGGCCGTCCGCGGTGGAGGGGTGTGCTGGTTCTTTGGGCCTTGTCGCTTGTCGCGTGGCCCTGGCGCGACCGCCTGATGTTCTGGGACTACGCGCTTAACTATTCCTTCGCGAGCGCGCTCCTGCTCCCGTTTCTGTATCTTTTCTGTAAGAAGCGCTTGTCTGACGGCTGGGTCGCTGTCGGTGCTCTTTGCGGCTTTTTCGGCGCGTGGATGCATGATGGTAGCGCCGTCTGTATGGCGGCCGCGGTATTTTTCCTCGCCCTCATGCGCCGTTTCCGCCTCTCCCGCGGCCAGTGGGTCATGGCTGTCGCGCTGCTGCTCGGTTCGGTCGCCGTCCTCGCTTCCCCCGGAGAGTGGCAGCGCGCTTCCGGCGAGGTCGGCAGCGTTTCCTTGCTTCGCAACCTGTTGGTTTCCCTGCGTATAGAGCCCCTTGTGTGGATTCTGTTTCTTTTCCTGGGCTATCTCGCCGTTTTCCGTCGGGGCCTGTTGCGGAGGTTTCTCGGAGAAGAACTGCTCGCAGGTGCGGCGCTGATGGCGTTGTTCTCGTTCCTGATGAGCGTCGTGCTCGACCCTTCGGGGCGTTACGGATGGCAGGCGGAGGTGTTTGTCTCCGCCGCGCTGTTAGGCTTGTGGAATCTGGGCGGACTTAGGCTTTCCCCCTCTTTGAAAACGGCCTTGGCGGCGGTCTCGGCGCTCTTCGCGGGGGTAGTGATGGTGAGCGCGGTTCTTTTCCAGCACCGCCTTTGGGTGGAAAACGGCGAGATTCTCGCAGAAGCTGAATCCTCCCCGACCGGCACGGTGTTCCGCGACGTGCTTTCCAAGGCGGATGAGCCGTTAACTGCGCTCCGCCTCCCTGCGACCGAGGTATGGGCCAATTCGTTCCAGATGGCGTGCGCCAACGCTCTCCGTTCCCCGCGGGGGCGCATGGTCGCTGTCGTACCCGAACGCTTCCGCGATTTCTCCGTTGATTCCCTCAGTATGCTCGAAGGGGATGCCGGGGTAGGGGTGTACGGGGGGTATCTTGTCGGAACCGACACTGTCGCCCCCTTCGATGAGCCGGGCTTCCTTTGCGGTGCGCAACGCACGGCTGTGCGTACGCTCCTGCTGACAGATTCGGCGGGCGTGTCTACTCCTGTGACATTCTGGCTTTACAAGTTCCGCGTGCCTCGTCCCGGGGGCAGGGCGGTAGTGCTGTGGGGCCCGGTTAAAGATGGTGTGCGCGGCGCCTCGCTGCCGCGATAGGGGCGCGCAGCAGGCCGATTCTCTGCAACTTCATCAGTATCCGCTCCTTGACTGGCACGTCAAGCCCCTCTTCGGAGCAGAAGGAAAGCAGCTTGTCGCGGCGTGCGTGGTAATTCTCGATAAAGGAGATTCCGAAAAGGTAGGATGTCATCCCGTCGATTCCTTTTTGAAAAACCTCCCGCGGGATGCCGAGGGCTTCCGCGATCCGCAGCCGCAGTCTGAGGGTTGCGAGCGTGAAGTCGAAACTCTTGGCAAGGTCTTTCGAGCCGCTGACGGTGTCGCCCCCCGTGCGGTAGTCGAGCGTGCTGTCGGGGATGAAGGCCACGCTCCCCTTGGCGGCGAGAGCGCACATCAGTTGCAGGTCTTCGCAAGGTAGCCAGTCCGTCTGAAACAGCTCAGGGTATCGTTCATATGCCTCCTGGCCGTCGGCTCGGCGGTACATAGCCGTGCAGGAGTGGACAAGGGGCTTTCCTTGGCGGGCGAGCAGTTCCCCGACGAGCTTTCCCGCCGGAACAATCCCCTTCAGTGCGGCGTCTGCGGCGGCATCGGGGTTCCCCGGTGTGCGCTTGCCGGTTGTCGCGTCGAGCCAGTGCCAGTCGGTGTGTACCAGGGTCACTTCCGGGTGTCGGTCGAGCAGTTCGGCCTCCTTGAAGAGCTTCAGCGGGTCGGTCCAGCGGTCGTCTCCCGCGCAGTCGGCGATATACTCCCCGCGGCAGAGTTTCAACGTGTCGTAGTAATGCCTTACCAGGCCGAGGTTGGCCGGGGTCTGGCGGAACCTGATTTTGTCGGGATAGAAGTCGGCGTAGTCGCGGCAGATTCGCGCCGTGCTGTCGTAGGAGCAGTCGTCCGAGACAACAATCTCGTACGGAAACGGCGTCTCCTGAGCGAGTATCGAGTCCAGCGCCTCCCCTATGGTGTCTTCCTGGTTGTACGTCAGTACGATAACCGATACTTTCGGCGTTTTCTTTTCTTCCATGGATTATTGGGTAAGGCGCGAACGGCGCGATGCGTCGATACGCAGAAGGATGAACAGCAGGATTGTGAAGCCCCAAAGCGACGACCCTCCGTAGCTGAAAAACGGCAGCGGGATGCCGATTACAGGGCATAGTCCGATCACCATCCCGATATTGATACAGAAATGGAATATCAGATACGAGGCCACGCAGTAAGCGTAGATGCGCCCGAAGGTCGTTGGCTGTCGTTCGGCTATGGATATTACTCTCAGAATCAGTATCAGGAACAGGAGGATGACCCCGGCGGTCCCGACGAACCCTTCCTCTTCCCCAATCGTGCAGAAGATGAAGTCGGTATGCTGCTCGGGCACATATTTCAGTTTGGTCTGTGTCCCCTTGAGGAACCCTTTGCCGGTGATTCCCCCGGAGCCGATGGCTATTTTCGACTGGTTGACGTTGTAGCCGTCGCCGCGGGGATCGTCGATTACCCCGAAGGCAACCAGGATGCGCTTCTGCTGGTGGGGCATCATATGGTCGAACACCATGTTGACCGAGAACAGGAACCCGACCGAGAGGCAGACCGTCAGCAGCGTTATGATGATTTTCCGCGACTGCGACCGCAGCATCTCGAAAAGGCAGTAGCCGACCGCCGCGCCGATTACCGTCAGAAAATACGCGTAGCCGTTAAGACCCCAGCCCCATATCGACAGAATCCCCTCGACAACCGCCGTCCCGACAAACCAGAGCAGCACGTTTCTCGCGACAATAATCCGCTTGACGTAGAACGCCAGCATCGCTACCATGATCAGCATCAGCATCACGAAAACCCAGAACTGCCCCGACGGGATGCCGAGTATGAGGCTCTCCGTGAATTTCAGCGACACGATGAAGATAACGACCGCCAAGAGCGCAGCACCGAGCACAAGCCCGCTCATCCCCTCGCGGTAGAGCACGAAGAAGAGCGACAGGTAGACCAGTGCCGAACCAGTCTCCTTCTGCGCCAGAATCAGTAGCACCGGCACGAAGATTATCGCCAGTGCCTTGACGTAGTTCATTGGCTGAGCGTTGAGATGGAAGCTGTAGGAGCTGAAAAGTTTGGCGAGAGCCAGCGCCGTCGCGAACTTGCCGAACTCCGCAGGCTGAAGGCTCATCGGGCCCAGCACGAGCCACGACCGCGACCCTTTGATGTCAGGCGCTATGAATATCGTGACGAGCAGCAACAGCAGGACGGCGAAATAAATCGGGTAGGCGTAGGTCTCGAACATACGCGAGTCGATCGTCAGCAACGCCCCTCCCAGGAGCGCCGCCAGGCCGATCCAGCGCAGTTGCTTGCCGGAAAACTCGCTGAAAGAGAATATGCTGGCATTGTCGAAATCGTAGCTCGCGGCGTAGATGCTCACCACCCCGGCGAATACCAGGATGAAATAAAGCGCGACCGTGAGCCAGTCTATGTGGCGCAGCAGCGACTCGTTGCTGTTGTTGGAGCGGTAGGTGGTTCTCATCGCTGTCAGTGCTTTTTGACTCCGCTATATAATATGGTGTTGGAGGTGAGCATGCGCTCCTCGATATATTTTCGCGACGGGTCGATTTTCCCTTTCAGGTAACGCTCGATCAGAAGCGACCCGATCGGCACTCCGAACGTGGCTCCGAAACCGGCGTTCTCTACGTAGACGCAGACCGCGATTTTCGGGTCCTTGTACGGCGCGAACCCTATGAAGGCCGAGTGGTCGCGCCCGTGAGGGTTCTGGGCGGTTCCCGTCTTGCCGCAGACCTCGATGTCGGGAAGGTTGGCCAGGCGGCAGGTACCCCCCGTGACGGCCATGCGCATCCCTTCCGCGATATCTTCGAAATAGTGCTGGTCGATGGTCGGAATCCTCTTGGTGCGGTACTTCTCGTCGATTACCGTGTCCTTGATTTCCTTTACCGTGTGCGGGGTGATGAACCAGCCGCGGTTGGCGACCGTGGCGCACAGGTTGGCGATTTGCAGCGGTGTCGCCAGGATTTCCCCCTGGCCTATTGATACCGAGATTATCGTGTTGGCGCTCCAGTGCCCCTTGCCGTAATACTTGTTGTAGGTTTTGGAGTTGGGGATGAAGCCGCGGCTCTCGCTGGGGAGGTCGACCCCGAGTTTGTAGCCGTAGCCGAGCGATACGAGGTGGTTCTTCCATACCTCGAACGCGTCGGCCGGGGTCCCGTACTTCGACCGCTTGTCGATCATCGCCTTGAATCCCCAGCAGAAAAACGCGTTACACGAGGTCTGCAACGCCGGTTTGAGTGTGATGGGGGAGCCGTGGCCGTGACACCCTACCCGCAGTCCGCCGTTGATATAGCCGTGGTAGCAGGGGTAGGGGGTCGCCAGGTTGATTATCCCCTCCTGGAGAAATATCAGTCCCTGGGTGGGCTTGAACGTCGAGCCGGGAGGGTAGGCGCCCTGCAGCGCCCGGTCGTAGAGAGGCTTGCGCGGGTCGCGGACGAGCGAGCTGTAATTCTTGCCGCGCTGGCGTCCGACGAGCATCTTGGGGTCGTAGGTGGGGCTGGAGACCATCGCCAGGATTTCCCCGGTAGAAGGCTCGATCGCTACCACGGCCCCGATTTTGTTGACCATCAGGCTCTCGGCATACTGCTGCAGCCCTATGTCGAGGCTCAGGCGAAGGTCTCGGCCCGAGATAGGCGCTATGTCGTGCGCCCCGTCCTCATATCTGCCGCGTATGCGTCCTCGTGCGTCGCGGATAAGGATTTCCTTACCCTTTATGCCGCGGAGCACCGCGTCGTAGCTCTTCTCGACTCCGAGGTCGCCGCAGTAGTCGCCACGCTCGTAATAAGGGTCGCGCTCGATGTCGGCCTGCGATACCTCGCGGATGTTGCCCAGCACGTTCGCCGCCGCCGAGTAATTGTACTGCCGCAGGATGCGTTTCTGTATGAAGAAACCCGGGTAGCGGTACAGCTTCTCCTGGAGCCTTCCGTAATCCTGGGCGGAAAGATGCGTTATCAGTGTCTGCGGGGTGTAGGCCGAATAGTTCGGCGAGCTTTTCATCTGCCTTACCCTCTCGCGGAACGCATCGATGGAAATCTGCAGCGTGTTGCAGAAGTCCAGCGTGTCGAAGTCGCGGATGTCGCGCGGAATCATCATCACGTCGTACGCCGGCTGGTTGAACACCACCAGCGAGTCGTTGCGGTCGTATATCAGCCCGCGCGACGGGTAGACCGTCTTTTTCAGGAACGCGTTCGAATCGGCGCGGTCCTTGTAGCGGTCGTCGGCAATCTGGAGGGTGAACAGGCGCAGCAGGTACGCGAAGGCGACTGCCACGAGGAAGCCGCCCACAACGTATTTCCTTTTTTCTAATCTGTAATCCTTGCGCATTTGCGGTCAGTGTGGGAGAGGGGGATGGGGGGAGGAGGTTAATAGCGCTTTGAGCCGGGGATTGAATCGACGGCAAGGATAATCACGAACGTCAGCAGCGACGAGGCTCCGATGCGGAGCAGCATCAGCCCGATGTTGAAGAACGCGAACGATTCTATCAGGAAGTAGAGCGTGCAGTAGAGCAGTACGCACGTCCCCAGGTATTTCATGAATACCGCCGGGCCGAGGGTGCGGCTCGAAGGGGACGGGTTGGAAAGTTCGTCGTCTCGGGGGAAGTAAAGGTGGAGCACCGGCATGCGCAGCGCGCCCAGTATCGTGCAGGCCAGGGCGTTCATCCCCTGCGTGTTCGAGAAGATGTCGATTGACAGTCCGAGCAGGAATGACAGCGTCATGACCCAGTTGACGCTCAGCGTCACGGGAAGTTTGATTATGAAATATATGAATACCAGCGGGATCGCGACATTGAACAGGCACAGGTTGTTGAACACTATAACCTGCGCCGCGACAAGCCCCGCGAACCAAAGTATGTATTTCAGAATCTCCTTCGCCATTGCTTTATACGCTTAAACAGCAGTTTACGCTCCTCCCGTCTGTATCGTTGCTTCCTCGTCAACCTCTACCCCCTTTATGTCGGCAATCTCGCGGTTGGAAATAACCTTAACCGTCGAGAGGGCGGTGAAGTCGGTCAGGAGGCGTATGCGCAGGGTGAAGAAGTTGTCGTCTTCCCCGCGCGCCGAGCCAATGATGGTCCCCACCGGGATACCCTCGGGGAACATCGCGGAGTAGCCGGAGGTGATGATCGTGTCCCCTTTGTGGAACCGCGTGTGCTTCGGAAGCTCCTCGAGCAGCGCCTCGCGGGGCGATTTCCCGTCCCATACGAGCGAGCCGAACGCGTCGCTCCCGCGCAGTTTGCAGGAGAGCCGGAAGTTGGGGTTCAGCAGCGAGATTACGCGGGCGTGGTGCTTTCCGGTTACGTTCACGACCCCGACAACCCCGTTCTGGTCCATTACCCCCATCTCGGGCTGGAGGCCGTCGGCCTCCCCCTTGTCGAGGGTGATGTAGTTGTACGGGCGTGTGACGGAGTTGCTGATCGCCGTGGCCACTATGAAGCGGAACTGCCTTACGGAGTCAATCGCCGCCAGCGAGTCCTGGGCCAGCGCCTCCCGGGCTGTCCGAAGCTGCGTGCGCAGCGCCGCTACCTCCTCCTCCAGGTCGGCCTGACGCCGCTGGAGGTCTTCGTTGATGGCGCGCAGGCTGAAATAGCCTGTGACGTTGTTCGACACGTCGTAGACCCCCGCCGCGACCGACCCGGCCGATGTCAGCCAGACGTGGTGCTGGTAGGGGTTGCGGTCGAACAGCAGCGCGCAGCTCACCACCGCATAGAAGGCGAACACGAACCAGGAGCTGAACCTGACGATGAAGTCCAACAGATTTCTCACTCTCCGATGCGGGCTGCGGGGTTAGCGGATGAGGAACGAGAAGTTCTGGATATTCTTGAGCGCCACCCCGGTACCCTTGGCTACTGCCAGCAGTGGGTCCTCGGCTACGTGGAACGTGATGCCGATCTTGTCGGTCAGGCGCTTGTCGAGGCCGCGCAGAAGCGCTCCGCCACCGGCTAGCCAGATACCGTTCTTGACGATGTCGGCGTAGAGTTCCGGCGGGGTCTGCTCCAGGGCCCCGAGTACCGCCGTCTCGATTTTGGAGATGGACTTCTCGATGCAGTGCGAGATTTCCTGGTACGACACGGGGATTTCGAGCGGCAGGGCGGTCATCATGTTCGGGCCGTGGACAACGAAGTCCTCCGGCGGATTCTCAAGCTCTGTCAGCGCCGAGCCGACATGCTTCTTGATTTCCTCGGCGGTGCGCTCTCCGACCTTGACGTTGTGGGCCTTGCGCATATGGTTCATGATGTCCTCCGTCAGGTCGTCGCCCGCGATCTGGATGCTCTTGTTGCTGACGATACCGCCAAGCGAGATTACGGCGATTTCCGTCGTGCCGCCACCTATGTCGACAATCATGTTGCCTTCCGGCGCTACGACGTCGAGTCCGATACCGAGGGCCGCGGCCATAGGCTCGTAAATCATGTAGACGTCGCGGCCGTTGGCGTGCTCCGACGAGTCGCGCACGGCGCGGATTTCAACCTCGGTCGAGCCGGAGGGGATGCCGACAACCATGCGGAGCGACGGCGAGAACCAGTTGCTCTTGGCCGACGCTTTCTTTACCAGGCCGCGGATCATCAGTTCCGCGGCGTTAAAGTCGGCGATCACTCCCTTGCGGAGCGGGCGCACGGTGCGGATTCCTTCCGGCTCCTTGCCGTACATGCGCTGCGCCTCGATACCGACGGCGATCAGCTTGTCGGTACGGCGGTCGAGGGCCACGATCGAAGGCTCGTCGATAACGATTTTGTCGTTATGGATGATCACGGTGTTGGCCGTGCCCAGGTCGATGGCTATTTCTTTGGTGAGAGAAAATAATCTCATTTTTGTTTCAGAAACAGATTCTTAATTTAAATTATCCTTCCGGCTCTCTTGTGTTGTCCGAAAGTATAGAGCCCGAATAATCGGTAATTCTATCAGTAACTGTCGAATAAACTTCGACTGGCAGAATCGCGTTGTTAGAGTGGTTCGGATGGTAGGAGCCGTGGTCCGAGCGTGATGGGAGCGGTCTTAGGACCGTGACCGAACGCGAGAGGCCGCGGCGACGACCCAGACGGGCCGCTATAACGGCGCGATTTAATGTCTAAAATGTCTAAATCCGGTCATCACCATCGCGACCCCGTTGGCGTTGCAATAGTCGATTGACTCGTTGTCGCGTATCGAGCCGCCGGGCTGGATTACCGCGTCAACCCCGGCCTTGTGGGCGATTTCAACGCAGTCGGCGAAGGGGAAGAATGCGTCCGACGCCATGACCGCCCCGTTAAGGTCGAACTCGAACGAGCGGGCCTTGTCGATTGCCTGGCGCAGCGAGTCGACGCGCGAGGTCTGCCCTACACCCGCGGCGCAGAGCTGGCGGTTCTTCGCAAGCACGATGGCGTTGCTCTTGCAATGCTTCACCAGCTTGTTGGCGAACAGCAGGTCGTCAATCTGCGAGGGGTTGATGGCGGCCTCGGTAACCTGGCGCAGGTCGTCGGCGGTCTCCACCTTTGTGTCGCGTTCCTGCACGAGCGCTCCGTTCAGAATCGAGCGGAACTGCCGGGTGGTGTCGAGCGGCTTCTTCTGTACCAGGATGATACGGTTCTTTTTCTGCTCGAGGATGCCGAGCGCCTCGGGCTCGTAGGCCGGGGCGATGATTACCTCGAAGAAAATCTTGTTGATTTCCGCGGCTGTCTCCCCGTCGATTGTAGCGTTGGTGACGAGCACGCCGCCGAAAGCCGATACCGGGTCACCCGCAAGCGCGTCTACCCAGGCCTCTTTTACAGTCGGGCGCGATGCTACTCCGCAGGGATTGTTGTGCTTTAGGACGGCGAAAGTCGTGTCGCTGAATTCTGCGATCAGGCTTACAGCCGCGTCGATGTCGAGGAGGTTGTTGTACGAGATTTCTTTGCCGTGGAGCTGCTCGAACATCTCGTCGAAACGACCTAAGAAGTAACCCTTCTGGTGGGGGTTCTCACCGTAGCGCATCGTCTTTTCGCCGTCGATGGCCAGGCGCAGCGCCGTCGGGTGCTCCGCCAGGGAGTCGAAGTAGCTGAAGATAGCGGAATCGTAGGCCGAGCTGACGGCGAACGCTTCCTTGGCGAAGAACAGACGCTCGGCCAGTGTGGTCCGCGCTCCGTTCTCGGCGAGAATACGGCGAAGGGGCTCGTACTGGTTCTTGGAGGCGACGATTACGACGTCGTTATAGTTCTTGGCGGCGCCGCGGATCAGCGAGATGCCGCCTATGTCGATTTTCTCGATTATGTCGGCCTGGGACGCGCCGGACGCAACCGTCTCCGAGAAGGGGTAGAGGTCGACAATCACCAGGTCGATTTCGGGTATTTCGTATTGCTGGGTCTGGAGCTTGTCCTGCTCGTTGTCGCGGCGGGCGAGGATGCCCCCGAAAACTTTGGGATGCAGGGTCTTTACTCTGCCACCGAGTATCGACGGATAGCCGGTTAGGTTCTCGACTGCCGCACACGGGTAGCCGAGCTGTTCGATAAACTTCTGGGTCCCTCCAGTGGAGATAAACTCCACTCCGTTTTCGTGGAGGAGCTTGAGGATTTCGTCGAGACCGTCTTTGTAGAAGACAGAAATCAGGGCCTTTTTGATTTCTTTTGTTTCGCTCATTGTTGGGTGGCTGGATTATATAAGTTTGTCAAGCCGCGAAGTTACGAATTTTCCCCCGCATTTCCTCCTCTAATCCCCCCTTAATATCCCCTAAAAAATCAACAACCATTAAAAAATCTTAAATATCCCTTGCCGCTCCTTTTCCCTCGTTCCCCTTCTTTCTCAATCCTTCTCCTCGCTTCCCTCCTGCTTCGTTTTCCTGGCGCCTCGTTTCCCTCTCTTCCTCGTTCCCCTCCCTGTCTTTTCCCCACCCCCCTCGTTTCCCCTCTTTTCTCCCGAATGGGTTCTGTTCCGGGTGTGAGGGGCCGCGGCCCCGAAGCTGCCTCTTGG
>CAJUFH010000026.1 GCA_910585755.1 uncultured Muribaculaceae bacterium
TGATTTTGTGTATAAAATAGAGACTGCCTAACTTTGGTTGTTAGACAGCCTCTTTTCCATCGCTTAATCAGTAATAATGCATAAACGCTCACGAAAAGCGTATAATTATTATTTTTGCGTAAATATTCCGTACGCTAATGTTGCTTTTGACGTTTTTTTATTATCTTTGCGGCGAATCACGAATATATTAGCTCTTAAAACGCCCGCCGGGGGCGTTCCTGTCAATCGAAATCCATACATACGCTCGACTCAGGTGTTTCTCCGTTGATTCGGGCCGTATGTTTAGAAAACTATCAATATTCACCAATTTTTCTTACAATGTGTAGTTTTACCCCCCCCCATTCGTTGGGGATTTATCGCATTGGGCTTGACGGTGTTAGCAGGGGCGACAGCTTTGCCCGCTGACGCTGAGGTCAAGTTTAACGCAGCGGTCTCCTATCCGCCACAGGCTGCCGGAATGTATGAGTTCACAACCGCCTCCTACAATCCCGTGCAGATTGCCCGTAACATCTACGCCAGCGGCGGCGGTATCCCCATGGACGGATATTACTATGGCGTTCGTTTCGAGGTTATCTCGGGTATTCCGGCTGTCTCCCAGCAGAGCTTCAATATGAAGACATGGGAAGTAGACGAAACTTATTCCGGGACGATGGAGGATGTCGCGACAGCCCTGGCATACAACTCTGACCGCGACGAGACGTTCGGATGCTATTTCAACGACGACGGCCAGTCGTTCCGTTTCTGTTCAGTTAATGTTCCTTATTGGGGAAAGACAAAAATCGCCGACCTGCCGAAGGGGTGGGGCGCCTGCGCTTTCGATGCCGAAGGAACCCTCTGGGCTATCGATGAGGATGGCGCGCTCTTTACCGTCGACACCAAGACCGGGCAATTGACCGCGAAAGGTGACACCGGGCTCGCGACCGAATGGATCACAGGCGGTTTTATCGACAAGGAGTCGGGAAAGTTCATCTACAGCGTGAAGACTTCTACCCAGGCGGCTCTCTATTCGATTGACCTTTCCACGGCTACCGCCACCAAGCTCTACGACTTTGAAAACGAGGAGCAGGTAGGCGGTATTTATCTTCCCGAGCCGGAACCTGCGGCGGGAGTGCCAGCGGCTGTTTCCTCGGTGAACCTCAGCTTCTCCGGCACGAGCCTTACCGGCAAGGTACAGTTCCAGATGCCGCGTTATACCTACGATGGTTCGGTCGGCGAAGGCCCGCTGACATGGCACGTCTACGCCAACGGCAAGGAAATCGCCACCGGCGAGAGCACCTTTGGCGCGTCGGGCTATCAGGCCGCGGAAGTGACCCTCGAGAAGAGCGATACTTACAGCTTCGCCGTCACTACCTCCAACGCCGTCGGCGAGAGTCCGAAAAAACGCGCTTCGAAGAAGTTCGTCGGGCTTGACACCCCGAAGGCTCCATCCTCGGTTTCGGTGCAGAGCTATGCCGACGGCAACGTCACCCTCCGCTGGGGTTCCGTATCGAGCGGCGTAAACGGCGGCACTATTGACCGCGCCAACCTGGTGTACCGCGTGACGCGTTACCCGGAAGGGATCGTGGTCAGCCCCGCCGACCAGAAAACGGTAACTCTCGTTGATCCGCTACCCCTTCCCGAGAACCGTACGGAATACTACTACACCGTCGAGGCCGTTACCGGCGACCTGGTTTCCACCCCGGTAAAATCCGCCACATTCCAGCTCGGAGCCATCGTGCCCCCCTTCTCGGCACAGTTCCCCAACAGCAGCGCTCTGTTCGGCTGGCAGCAGATCAACAACGACGGCAAGACCTGGAGCGTGAGCAGCAACGCCGTATATGTAAGTACAAACGCTAAGCCTGCCGACAACTGGCTGATTCTTCCTCCGCTGAAAGTGAAGGAGGGATGTTCCTATGAGGTCAGTGTCTCGCTCAAGGGTTATAGCGCTTCATATACCGAGACATTCGAGGTGAAGGCCGGAGCCACAGCCGACGCAGCCGCGATGACGAACACCGTTATCCCCTCTACCGACGTACAGACCGGGACTTACACAGCCTTCAACGGCGCTCTTCTGGCCGAAGCCGACGGAACCTGCTATATGGGCATCCACACGACTTCCGCCGCCGGAGGCAACCTGTATGTCGAGAGCGTTACGATCCGCGAAGGTGTGTCGACCCTCGCTCCGGGAGCTGTCACGGAGATGACGGCTGTCGCTGACCCGACCGGCGCCCATTCCGCGACAATCAGCTTCACCCTCCCTGCTGTCAATCTCGTGGGGAATCCACTTGACGCTGTCACCTCGATAGAGCTGCAACGCGACGGCGAGGTTGTGAAGACCGTTACCGAGGGCTTTGCTGTCGGACAGCCCTTCTCCATCGTTGACGACACCAATCCGGCCGGCGGCAACCATACCTATACGGTTATCTGCTACAACCGCCACGGTGCCGGAGCCACGGCCTCCGCTGAAACATTTGTCGGCTTCAGCACCCCGCTGCAGCCTGAGAGCGTTACGATGACGGAGAGCGAGCCGGGCCATGTAGTCGCTACCTGGACTCCTGTGACCCAGGATGTCGACGGGCGCACTCTTGGTGCCGACGATGTCGTTTACCGCGTGTCGAAGTACATGAGCGGCGAGCAGATCGTGCTTGCAGAAAACGTAAAGGGCACTACTTACGAGTATGACGCTCTCGACGCGGCTGACGGTCAGAAGTTCGTACAGACTCTCGTCGAGGCTGTGACTGAGGGTGGCGCCGCGAAGCCGAAACCCTCTTCCATGACAGCGGTCGGCGCAGCATATACCGCGCCATGGAGCGAGTCGTTCAGCAACGGCTCTGTTAAATCGCTTATCGGTTACGAGGTCATGCAGGGTACAGACCGCTGGACCATCATCGACAAGGATGAGGCTTACGGAATCTATCCTTACGACGAAGACGGCGGCCTGATGTACTACGAGGGTTATCTCCCCGCGAAGTGCGCGCTGCTGACCGGCAAAATCGATCTCGGCGACCTGGCCGTGCCCGCGTTCATCTTCTACGTCTACAACTTCAAGACCTCTAACGAGAATACCAACCTCGTCGAAGTCGAGGTCAACAGCGGAGCCGGTTACCAGCAACTTTACTCCTCGACCGTAGGCCAGACCGGCCCGGAGAACCAGTGGAACAAAGTTGTCGTGCCTCTTGACGATTTCGCCGGACAGTCAATCCAGATCCGCGTGATTTCGACTTCCGTGCAGTACGCGTTCCATTATCTCGACGCATTCCAGGTAACATCCTATGCCGAGCACAACCTGTCGCTCCGTTCGATTGACGTTCCCGCGTCGGTTGAGAGAAACACGGCGTTCGACATCAACGTCAACATCGCCAACATGGGCCTCAACCGCGCCCTTGGCTACAAGGTCAACCTCTACCGCGACGACGAACTTCTCGCGACCAAGAGCGGCGACGCGATCGAGCCTGACGGCGCGACTGCCGTTACGTTCAACCACACCTTTGACATTTACGCTCCCGATGCCGTTACCTTCAAGGCTGAGATCGAATATGGTCCCGACCTCGTGGAAGCCGACAATGTCAAGGAGACGGTTGTCGAAGTCCGCGACAATTCCCTCCCGACAGTAACAGACCTTACCGCGGCTAACAACGACGGCAAGGTGGTACTTCAGTGGGGTGAACCCGCCGGCCTTTCCGACCAGGTTGCCGCCGAGACACACAGCTTCGACGACCCGGCCCTCTCCTGGAACACCTCTGTGCCCGGGTGGACTTTCTACGACGGCGACAAGGCCACAATCGGCGGAATCGGCAACAAGAAAATCCCCGTGAGCGGCCGTCAGTCCTTCTTCGTTATGGATAACACCCACGAGTCGCTCCAGAGCACTCAGTTCGCGGCTCATTCGGGCCATCAGTTCCTTTGCTCGATGTATGCGATGCAGGGACAGAAGATGATTCAGAGCGACGACTGGGCTATTTCGCCCGAACTTACCGGCCTCCCGCAGGTAATCTCCCTCTGGGCTTCCAGCTTCAAGGCTGATGCCGACCAGACGCAGTATCTGGAGACGTTCGAGATTCTCTATTCGACTACCGGGACGAATGTCGAAGACTTCAAGCTCGTACAGGAGTTCAAGGCAATTCCGGCCATGTGGACCCAGTACACCGCCTATCTCCCCGCCGGAGCCAAGTACTTCGCTATCCGCTGCACGAGCTACGACCAGTATATGCTCTTTGTCGACGACATCTCCTTCCGCGCGAAGAACGGTCCTACCGAGACAATCGCCGTTACCGGCTATAACGTTTACCGCGACAAGGTGAAACTGACAGCCGAGCCGCTTGCCGTACCCGCTTATACAGATGAGGCAGTTGACAACACCTCGACTTACACATACGCTGTGACCGCCCTCTATCCCGCGGGTGAATCGCGCGTATCCAACGAGGTTCTTGTCGATATGACCCAGGTCGGTCTCGACCGCGTGGAGGGAGCCAATATTGTCATCCGTGCGGTTGACGGCGCCATCGAAGTTCTCGGCGCTGCCGGAGAGGTTGTTACCGTCGCCGCAGTCGACGGAGCGACCATCTACTCCGCGACCGCCGCGTCGAAAGTACGCGTCCCTGTTGTTTCCGGCCTCTACCTTGTCACCGCCGGCAAAACCGCGGCCAAGGTAATCGTAAAATAACCTGCGTTAAAGATCCGGCGCCCGGCGCTATCCGCAATTCCGGATGCGCTGCAGCGCAAATACCAAACAGGGGAGGCAGCCGGGCTGCCTCCCCTGTTTGGCTTACATTAATCTGCTTTCCTTCTATCGGAAACTGGGCGGAAGATTCAAGGAGGGGGGAGGGAGAGGGGGGAAGGGGACAAGGGGCCGACGAGGGGAGGCCGCTCGCTTACGCTCGCTCCACAGAACGGGAATACTTCCGCGGGGGGAAGGCCTCTAAGTTTGCCGTATATTCCAGAGGAATAAGTGACTCCGTTCTGTGGAGCGAGCGTAAGCGAGCGGTCTCCCCTTATTTGTCTACTTTTGTCTGCCTTTCCTCCTATCTGTTCCGCAGGGCCAGGGCGGCTCCTTGCGCCGCGATGAGTTCAGCGAGGGCGTTGAGCCGGAGACATTCGGCTCTTGACAGGTCGCGCTCGCGGGTTGTATATCGGGCTGGCGCTATGATTAGCAGTCGTCCCTCGGCGCAAAGTTCAAATTCCCGACCGGCGGGTTTGTATCGGTCAGGGAATCCGTTGGAAGTCAGCAATATGATTTTTGCCCGGCTCTCGTAGGCCTTGTCTCTGATTTCTTTTTCTGCCGCGCTGATAAAGGGGGAGACCAATACGCCCCCGGAGCGTATAACCTCTTCCCATTCCATATATCTGGCTTTCAGTTCCTCTGCGGAGAATCTGCGGCTGATCTTTACGGCGGAAATCAGGCAGTGCCTGAGAAGCAGGAAGTTGCCGTAACAAGCATATTCGACCTCGTTTATCAGAATCCTGTTGACGCGGCAGAAATATTGAGGATTGTTTTTGCGGATATGATAACGCCGGGGATTGTCATTGACGTAACGGATGAAGTTCCTTAGTTGCCCATCCTTGAGTACGATTTTGTCATTGAAACCTTTGCGAAAAAGACCGTTGTTCTCAATGGAGGCCGTCAGACTGGGACAACGGGCTATCGCGGCTTTGCTGCAATTCCCTTTCAGGGAGGCGATGATTTGGCCGAGAGTGGTATCGGTTTTGAATCTGACGAAGATGACCAGATGGACGTGGTCGGGCATTACGCAATGGCTAAGGACGCCTATATGCGGGAAGTAGGATGGGAGGTTTCTAATCTCCGAGTTGATAATTTCTCCCAGGCCTGACAGACGGCATACGGCGGAGAGGTTGTTGTCTCGGTTTTCAGCCTCGATGGTTGAAAAAGAGGGGATGCCTGGGGCGGCGTTGAAGGTTACGAGGTATATGCAGCGGTCGGAGTAGTCGTGCCAGGCGGCTCTCGCCAGATAATCGGGGCGCTTGCGGGTAAGGAAGGGAGAGGCCATTGGCGGTTGATTTAAGTTAGAGGGAATATCGGGGAAAAGGGAGGGCTGAAGAGGGGCGAGGGGAGGACAAGGGGCAAAGATGGGAGGGCAAGGGGCCGACGAGGGGAGGCCGCTCGCTTACGCTCGCTCCACAGAACGGGAATACTTCCGCGGCGGGAAGGCTAAGGGAGAGAGGGGAAGGGGGCGAGGAGGGCGAAAAGAGAGGGGGAAGGGGAAGAGAGAGAAGAGGGGGGAGGGATTAGCGGGAGGGGGATTCGCGGATGATGAGGAGGGAGTCGCCGGGGAGGAGGCGGCGCTTGCCGTTGGGGACGATGTAGCGGTCGCCGCGGCGAATCATCATTACCAGGCTACCTTCGGGGAGAGGTATCTGGCTGAGGGTGTTGCCGGAGGCGAGATCCTGCTCGGAAAGGACAAGGGTGTGGAGGGAGGTGGGGTGCTCGTCGGCCAGCTCTACTCCGAAATCCTCCTCTGTCGGGGCGGTTTCCTCAATCAGGCGTAGCTTTTTGGCGGCGGTGATGACCGTGGTGCCTTGGATGAGTAGCGAGAGGAGGGTGACGAAAAACACGATGTTGAAAATCTGCGACGCTCCGGGGACGTCGGCAACAACGGGGTAGGTGGCGAAGATAATGGGCACGGCCCCCCTGAGGCCCACCCACGAGACGAATGTCTTGGCTCTCATATTTATGCGTCTGAACGGCGCGAGGCACAGGAATACGCTCAGCGGTCGCCCGACAAGAATCATAAATATGCCGACCAGGAACGAAACCGCCGCCACGGACAACATCTCATGCGGGTTGACCAACAGCCCCAACATCAGGAAGACAACGATTTGCGCGAGCCAGGTCATACCGTCCATGAATTTCGATATGCCGCGATGGTGGGGAATCCTGGAGTTGCCGAGAACTATGCCGCATATGTAGACGGCCAGGTAGCCGTTCCCACC
The DNA here is from genome assembly GCA_910585755.1 of uncultured Muribaculaceae bacterium. Taxonomy (GTDB): domain Bacteria; phylum Bacteroidota; class Bacteroidia; order Bacteroidales; family Muribaculaceae; genus UBA7173. Next base: position 6,928 of record CAJUFH010000026.1, read on the forward strand.
GAGCGCCGCTGTTCCGGCATAAGTAAGGAACACGGAGCCGATTACGAGAATAGCGCTCATAGCCGTCGCCTGCCCCGCGTCTTCCGACTTGTTGCCTATCCGGCGATAGAAGTCGAGCAGCCAGCGGGCCGCGAACCCCATCGCTATGCCGAGGGCTCCGCCGACGCCGAACTGCAACGCCAGTTGTCCGAGCAGCATCCATCCCGAGAGGGAGCTTCCGAGGGTTATCGCCTCTATAAGGATGATTGTCAGCATATACGCCATCGGGTCGTTAGAGCCGCTTTCCAGTTCAAGCATAGGGCGCAGGTTCTGACGCAGCCCGATTTTGTGGGTCCCGAGTATTCCGAAGACCGACGCGGAGTCGGTCGATGACATAGTCGCGGCGAGCAACAGCGATGGAATCAGCGCGAAATGGATATTTGTCCAGGGCATTCCTGACAGCCAGAAGATAAACAGGCCGGTAAGGAGGGCGGTAAGGAGCACTCCGACTGTCGACAGCACGAGCCCCGGCACGAGCACGGGGCGTATGGCCGACAGCCGCGTCGACATGCCGCCGGAGAACAGAATCACGCAAAGCGCGATCATCCCGACGAACTGCGCCGCGTGCATGTTGCCGAACTGTATGCCGAGTCCGTCAGTCCCGAAGCCCATGCCTACCAGGAGGAATACCAACAGCAGCGGAAGCCCTGTGCGGTAGCTCGTCTTGCCTATCAGGACGCCCGCGATCAGCAGCAGCGCCCCGGTTATAAGTATGTTTTCGTCTGTGAGAAATTGCATGGCGCGAAGATAGTTATAATTCAGAAATAATTTCCTATCTTTGGCTTCTCCTAAGAAACTCCCGCTCGGCAAATCAAATTTAATTTGATTTGCTCTCGACTTATTCGTATCTTTGTCCAACCCGAAAAACTACCCTGATGGATATAGCGAAGCCACATATAATCAACCTGCCGAAATACCTCGACCAGCGGGGCAACCTCTCGTTTATCGAGGAGTTCAAGCAGATTCCGTTCAAAATCGAGCGGGCCTACTGGATTTACGATGTGCCGGGAGGCGAACACCGCGGCGGCCACGCCTATCGCGAGAACGAGGAATTCATAGTAGCTCTTTCGGGGAGTTTCGATGTCGAGGTCGACGACGGCCGCGAAAAACGTTGTTTTTCGTTAAAGAGATCATATTACGGTCTTTACGTTCCGAAAGGTGTCTGGCGCGAGATGACCGATTTCTCGACCAACTCCCTGGCGCTGGTGCTCGCGTCAACCCCCTATACACCGGAAGACTACATCCGGGATTACGATGAATTTAAGAGGTATAAGCGATGAAAGACACGCCTACGGTATTCGACTGCTCGCTGATTGGGTTGCCGCGCGTTGAGGACCGCGCGGGGAATATCACTCCGATCCATCCCTTTGTCAACGTGCCGTTCGACATCAAGCGGGTGTTCTATTCCTTCGACATCCCCGGAGGCGAGGCCCGGGGGGCGCACGCCCATAAGTCGTGCCACCAGCTCCTGGTGGCCGCCAGCGGGAGTTTCGAGGTAGTGCTGGACGACGGGACCAACACCCGTACGCTCCTTCTGAACAGGCCGTTCTACGGGCTTCACATTCCTCCCGGCATATGGGCGTCGGAGCAGAGCTTCTCTTCCGGCTCGATATGCCTGGTGCTCGCTTCCGAGGGTTTCTCGGAAGAGGACTATATCCGCGACTACGCTGAGTTCCGGGCCTTCCGGGGAGTTTCTGCCCCGGAGGCGTAACCCGGAGGCGCAAGTCTTTGAAAAAGACGGGTTGCGGCCGGACGGTGTGCCGGTAAAAACGAAAACAAGACCGAAATCGAGAACCCGGATACGCGGCAAGAACAAAAACAGCCTCCGAACAGTCAAGTCATCAACGGCTTGGGGAAAACTTGCGTACCCGGCCAAAGGATTTCAAGAATACCTGCGGCGAAGCGTGTCCGCCGCTACTGGAGGAGAGAGCTACAGTCGTGTTTCCGACTTATGCATGGCTGGCACCCGTCCGGCCGCATTAGGAACGCCGTGCCGCAAACGGGTCGCGGCGGTTCCGACTCGTCGGTTATTTTTTGCCCAGGCGGTTGACCTCGTCGAAAATATCCTGGAGTGACGCGGGGATGACGATTTTGTAGCCGGAAATCTCCTTCACCTGCCGCTGGATATGCTCGGCGCGTCTCGCTTCGAGAAGGCGTCGCTCTTCTCCGAAGCGCTTTACAGCCTCGGCGTATTCGGTCTTCGCTTTGACAGCGGACTCCGTCACGGCCCGCTGGCAGTCGAATTTCATTGAGTTGAGCCGAGCCTGCGCCTCGCGGTACTGCTTTTGGAGGGAGAAATATGTCTCTTCGACAAGTTCGTCGCTGACGGTCGGCTCGAAGGTGTAGATGAGGGTGTCCCGGCCGTCGCCACTGACCTCGCGTGGTCGCTGGATATGGTCGGTAAGGTTCTTCCTGGCGTTGGCGAAGCTCCCGTCTGGATGTATGGCCTCCCCGATTACCGCGGCCACGGTCTCCGTCTCGTAATAGCGGTTGCGTTCGTCGAGGGTAAGGGAAGCGTAATACTCGTCCTCGGTCAGAATGTGACCCATTTCCGGCGCTTTCGACAGCTCGATGCCGGATTCCTTCGCCCACTCTTCGAGCGAGAGGTCCTCAGCCTCTTTCAGAAGGCGTTCTTTCGCCTTGATTGCTTCACGAAGCCAAGCAATCAGCGACTTGGCTTTGGCGGTCGCGCGCAGCTTTCCGGCAACGGCCTCGATGTCGGCCGCCGTGGCTCCGTGTTCGAGAATGTTGGTCGTCTCGCTACCGATCAGCGATACCCTCGTCGAGTAGAACACGAGGTTGTCGAGCGAGGCCTCGATTCCGCGCACCATCTCCTTGGCCATGTTGGCTACATGGTTGGCGGAGGTCGAGGTCAGCCCTTGGCCGTCTTGTGAGAAAAATATAAGGTCTTTCTTGTTCATGGTTCCTTGGTATGTGGTTTGGGAGTGGTGGATGCGGTATTAACCCGGTTCCCCCTGATTAAACAAATGCCAGACAAAAAAGATTTGCGGCTATTCTTTTTTATTGTCTGTCTGGCGGACGGAAGATGGCGCGTAGCCCCGTTTGGTTTTGAACACGCGCTGGAAGTACTGGGGGTCGGAGTAGCCGCACATGGCGGCGATTTCGGCGACAGGGAGTTCGGACCGGTCGCGCAGAAGCTGCTCGGCCCGTTGCAGACGCGCCTCGATCAGAAGCTGCGCCGCGGAGACTCCGAGCTGCGACCTCAAATGGCGGTTCAGCGTCGAACGGCTTGCGGCGGCGGCCGCGGCCATATCGTCGATATTCGCTTCGGAATTGTCGATATTATCCTCTATATATCGGCGCACGCGGTTAAGGAAGGGACTCTCCTCGGGCTGCGGCGTCTCCTGGGCCGGCGTAGGCTCGGATTGCTCAGTCTCGTTGTCTGCCGGGGTAATGCCGGCTTCCCGGCTCCGTATGAGAGCCATGTACTTGTCGAGCAGTTCGCGGCGCTGCCGTTTCATCCGCCGAACATAAAGATAAGTGTAGACGGCTCCTCCCGCGGCTCCGAGGAATAGGAGGATGAACAGCGCCGTAGCCCACCAGGTCTCATACCAATAGGGAGCGACCGAGATTGAGAGCTGCCGGTTGTTGTCAACCCAACGTCCGTAACGGTCGGTCGACTGGACTTCGAGGACATGGTCGCCGGGAGAGAGATTGAACAGGGTGACGCTACGGGTGCGGTCGGCGGTTGTCCAAGGGGAGCCGTCAACCCTCGTGCGGTACAGGATTCCGCTGTTGTCGATGAAGTCGAGCGCGGCGAATCCGATAGTCGCGTTGCGTTGGTCGGCCTGGAGCTCGAGCGATGGCAGCGGCGCGAGACAGAACTCCCCGGTTCCTCCGTTTACCGCCAGGGTCGTGAACACTATCGGGGGCACGAAGCCGCGGGTGTAAAGATTATGGGGCGTGGCGACAAACGCTCCCTCTTCGGCCCCGAACAGCCAGGAGCCGTCGGGAAGGCACAGGGGAGTAGTTTCTGCGAACAGGCAGGAGTCGGACCAGAAAGTCTTCCCGAAATTGACCGTATGGCGGGTTTCGGGGTTGAAAGCCATAACGTTCTCGGTTCCGACAATCATCAGAAGGGTGTCGGAGTCGAGCGTCATCGCCTTGCATATGTCGCTTGTGAGGGTAGAGTTTCTGCGGTTGAAATGGGTGAACGCCGGACGCTCGGAGAAAAGCTCTTCCTCGCTGACCATATCAACGCCTGATGTTTCCGTGGCAATAAAGATGTTCCCTTTCGAGTCGCGGGCGAGGGCCATTGTGGCGTCGCTCGCCAGGCTTTCGGGGTCGCTTCCGTCACGGCGTATTTGCCGGAGCTTGGTGTTCATACGGTTATCCAGGTCTATCTGCCCGATGAGCAGACCTTCCGTGGTAGCCGCGATGATTCGGTCGGAGGGGGTTATCAGTAGCTGCCGTACCTTGTATCCGCCGAGGGTGGGGGAGACGGCGGGGTGTTCCTCCTCCGGGTTGGGAACGCACTTGATTCCGTTGCCGAACGTCGCGAGCCAGAGCCGGCCGCGGCTGTCCTCCCGTATGTCGTAGACGGCATCCGGGGAGAGTGCCGGCTTGCCGAGTTTTATCAGCGCTCCCGGCTTGCAACCCACCCAAATGTCTCCAGCGCGGGTCTGATACAGGACGTACGGAGTTGTATCGAGCTTTATGGTTTCCGGGACGGAGTCGCCGGGGTGGAAAATCTTTATAGAGCGGTCTGCGCGGCATCCGACACACAGCCTGCCGTCGCGGTCGAGAAGGAAGGAGCGCGGATGCGCGCCCTCCGTGCCTCCGAGGATGCGGGCCGGATGATGTCTGTCGAAATTTTTGTATAGGCCGGTTACATCCGCTGTCCATATGTTACCCTGCGAGTCGGTAAGTCCTTCCCAGTTCTGCCCCATCAGCGGCGCGAGCGAGTCTCTTCGGGCTTGGGAAATATTTTTGAAGGAGTATGAGTCAAGAGAGAACTCGTAAATTCCGTCATCAGTGCGGCAGAATATGCTATGTTCGGGCGAGAGGAGTATGTCGCGGATACGGTCGGTGTTGACCGGGGAGTGGTCGCCGGGGCGGATTTTGACCCAGTGGAAGTCATAGCCGTCGTAGCAGTTCAGGCCGTTCCATGTCGCAAACCATAAAAGTCCGTCCTCGTCTTGCACGCCCCCGCCGATGCGCGGGCTTGAAAGGCCGCGGGTATGGTCGTAGCGTTCCGTCGTCCTCCCGGAGCAAGGGAGGGCGGTCAGCATAATGGCTGCGAAAACCGCGAGGCGCAGGAATATCTTCATCGGCAGATAATCTCAAATTCCGTTCAAAATTAGGTGAAAAATTGGTAATTACCGAATGTTTGACCCGATTTTCCGGCTCAATGACCCGATTTTCCCCGCCCGAAGAGAGGCTTGCTGTTAACTTTGCGGCAAAAATCAATCATTAACCCTAACCTCATACAGACACCATGAGAAAAACTCTGTTTGCCACATTGGCGGCGATGAGCGCGCTTTCGGCCCTCGGCGCGGAGCCGACGGTAGCGGCCCATTGGGAATTTACTACCGGCTACGACGCCGAGAGCAGCGGCTCGACCGTAACTTACACCCCGAACGAAGAGGGGTGGTCAGCATCCTCCAATGAACGATGGTCGACTAAGCAGCCCTACTTCCTTCCCAACAGTTGCGCCCTTGCCAGGGAGGATTGCAAAATAACAGTCCATACAAGCGACGGAAAATGGCAGCTCACTTCCAGCGGTTCGACCCCAAGCTACCTGCTGCGTCTGAATACCGCCTCGACAACCAATTTCACTCCCAAGGCGGATTACACCGACGGTTCGAAGCACGACCAGTTCTTCGAGGTCGCGATGCCCACAACCTCCCTCTCAAACGTCAAGCTGAACTTCGCCATCGGCGACGGCTCCAGCTCTTCGACGAAATTCGGGGTCGTTTACTCCGTTGACGGCGGCAATACCTGGACTGTACTCAACGACTATACGGCGGGCAGCCACTGGAATACTTACAACGACGCTACCTACGACCTCAAGGCCGACAACAAGGAGAGCCTGATCGTGCGTATGCTGATTCAGTCGGCGACTAAAACCAGCAACTACAACCTGAAATATCTCAACATCCTGGCGGATGACTTCCAGGCTCCGGCGCTTGTCAGCGTTATTCCAGCGGACGGGGAGACCGATGTCGTCCCGACAGGCAAGATAACGATGAACTTCAACGAGAGCGTAGCCGCGGCTGATGGCGTTGTCGGTACTCTGACTAACAATGCCAACAAAAAGTCGCAGAGCCTCAAGCCGGTTGTCAGCAATGCCAAGGTGACCTTCGCTTTCGAGGAACTCGACCTGTCTACTTCCTATACCTTCAAGGTGCCCGCCAATTCGTTCTCCGACCTCGCCGGGAACGTGTGCGCCGAGGAATATTCCGTGACATTCACGACTTCCGACAAGCGCCCCGTGCCCCCTCCGGTACTTGACAGCAAGAACCGCCTGTGGTACAACCGTCCGGCCTCCTATTGGGAGGAGTCGCTTCCCCTCGGCAACGGCCGCCTCGGAGCGATGGTCAGCGGCAGCGTCGCGAAAGACACCATCCAGCTCAACGAGGACACGTTCTGGGGCCAGTCGCCCAACCAGAACCATAACCCCAACGCGAAGAACGTGCTGGCGCAGGTCCGCGACCTGATTTTCAAGAAGAACTACACCGAGGCGCAGAAGCTGGCAATCCCCAACTTCCAGTCCACGGCGTCGCACGGCGCCCAATACCAGGCTGCCGGATGCGTACTCCTTGGCTTCCCCGGCCACCGCTACAACGATGAAGAGCCTGGCGCTACCGCCGACTCCCGCGACGTCCAGGCATATGTCCGCGACCTCGATCTGGGGAGGGCTGTCGCGACTACCTCCTATGTGGCCAACGGTGTCACATATACCCGCGAGGTGTTCACATCTTTCGCTGACAATGTGACCGTTATCCGCCTGGAGGCTTCTGAGCCGGGCAAGCTGGATTTCAACATCTGCTACGCCGCCCCGATCAAGACCAATATGGAGAAACTCGGCGTTAACGAGATTACAGCCGACGGCATGATCAAGGCGTCTCTGGTTCCCGGCCGCGAACAGTCGGAGTCTGTCGACAACAAGCTCAACTGTTTCACATTCATAAAGGTGATAAACGAAGGTGGAACACAGACGAACTCCGGGCACCAGAGCATTTTGCAGCAGGGACTGGTCGCTTCCAACACCTCCGCGCCGACTATCGAAGTCAGCGACGCGACAAGCGCTACCATCATCATCTCCTCGGCCACAAACTTTGAAAACTACAACGACATCAGCGGCGACGCCGAGGCCAAGGCCCTGGCATATATGACCGACTATCTCGCCAAGGACAAGGACTACGCCTCAACTCTTGCCGACCATGTCGGAAAATACAGCGAACAGTTCAACCGCGTAAGCCTCCACCTCGGAGAAAACGCCGTTAAAGAGAAGAAAGACACCGAGACCCGCATCAAGGAATATAGTAAGGAGGGGAACGATCCCGGCCTCGTCGCGAACTATTTCCAGTTCGGACGCTACCTGCTGATCAGCTCCTCGCAGCCCGGCACACAGCCCGCCAACCTCCAGGGCATTTGGAATCCCAACGCCCGCCAGTATCCCGCGTGGGACTCGAAATATACCTCCAACATCAACGTCGAGATGAACTACTGGGCCGCCGAGGTCGCAAACCTTACGGAATGTCACGAGCCGTTTGTCGAGATGGTTAAGGATGTAGCCCAGACCGGCGCCGTTACCGCCCGGGAGATGTACGGCGCCCGCGGATGGGTGCTCCACCATAACACCGACCTCTGGCGCGTGACCGGGGCAGTCGACAACGGCTCCGTCGGAATCTGGCCTACCTGCAACGCCTGGTTCTGCTCCCACCTTTGGGAAAAATACCTCTTCTCAGGCGACAAGGAGTATCTCGCCGAGGTATATCCCGTGATGAAGGGGTGCTCCGAATTTTTCCAGGATTTCCTGGTGAAAGACCCGAATACAGGCTATATGGTAGTCTGCCCATCGAACTCCCCAGAAAACCATCCCGGAAAATGGAAGTACACGACAAGCGAGGGTAAGGAGATGAATGTCGCTCTCTTCGGGGGCGTGGCTATGGATAACCAGATGGTCTACGACGTTCTGAAAAATACCGCCGAAGCCGCCCGGGTTCTCGGCAAGGACGCCTCCTTCGCCGCCGATCTGGACGCGTTGAAAGCTAAAATCACCCCCTACAAGATAGGCCGCTACGGCCAGGTGCAGGAATGGCAGGAGGACTGGGACCGCGAATCAACTTCTCACCGCCACCTTTCCCACCTCTGGGGCGCTTACCCCGGTAACCAGGTTTCTCCGTATGAGAATCCGACACTGTTCCAGGGGGTTCATAAGTCGCTTGTCGGCCGCGGCGATGCCGCCCGCGGATGGTCGATGGGTTGGAAGGTCTGCGAATGGGCCCGCATGCTCGACGGCGACCATGCACTGTCGATTATCAAGAACCAGCTCCGCCTCGTACATCCTGACATTACAATGTCGGATCCTAACGGCGGCACCTACGCCAATATGTTTGACGCCCACGCTCCCTTCCAGATTGACGGCAACTTCGGATGCTGCGCCGGAATAGCAGAGATGCTGTTGCAGTCGCATGCCGGATTCGTCCACCTGCTTCCGGCGCTCCCTTCGGCGTGGTCCGACGGCAAGGTAGAAGGTCTCCGCGCCCGCGGCGGCTTCGAGATAGTGAAGCTCACTTGGAAAGAAGGCAAGGTAGAAAGTGTAACGGTTAAGTCGACCCTCGGCGGCAACCTGCGCCTCCGCTCCAACTCCGTTCTCCGTATGGCCGACGGCTCCCCGCTCTCGACCGCTGAGGGGGTTAACACCAACGCTCTGACACTGCCTTACGGGATGCCTGACCCCATCGTTGCCGATATGTCGAAGATTCCCGCTACCAACCTTCCTAAGACATACCTCTATGACATTCCTACCGAGGCCGGACAGGAAGTAACCCTTAGCCGCAACACTTCGTTTATCGAGGAGGTAGCCGCCGAGGAGAATCCGGGCGACGGGGACTGCTACAATGTCCTGGGGCAGAAAGTCAGTAGTGACTACCGCGGATTTGTAATACAGAATGGCAAGAAGCGGTTCAACCGCTAATCTTCCTTCTGCTACTATAACGAAAGAGGGAGTATCAGAAATTCTGATACTCCCTCTTTCGTTTTCTGACGGGAACTGCGGTCAGTTTTCGCTAACCGGGGCGAACTGGTCCTTGCCGACACCGCAGATGGGGCATACCCAGTCGTCGGGCAAGTCGGCGAAAGCGGTTCCGGGTTCGATACCGTTGTCGGGGTCGCCTACGGCGGGATCATATACCCAGTCGCAGACTTCGCATACATATTTGTCCATAGCTGTCAGTCGCTTAATAATGGTTAATAGTGTTAAAATAAGTAACTGTTCAAAATTATTTTATACTAACGGGTCTGATTATTTCAATATTTATCCGGCAAAATTTTTGAATCTTTTCCTCTCATCATCAGTCGTGTAGCTCGCTACACTCCTTCTTCTTCGAGAAAAATCTTCTAAAAATTTTCCTCGGATAAATATTAAAATAATTTCGACCAGTTACTTAAACGTATTTAAACGTATAACGCCCGCGGTATCTTCGTTGTTCAGCCTGTCGTACCGTTGGATAGCCGGCCTCAGATGTTGAAGAGTTTAACGTCCGGGGTATCAGAGGAGAACGTATGGCCTTCCCAGGTGACGCTCCCGGGAGAGTAAAACACTGCTCCCGCGATTCCGAGGCGTCGGTTGACCACGATCTGACATTCCGGAGTGTTCGCGACGATGGCGATTTCCGAAGGGTCAAGATGCCCCAGCGCCATAGGAGAGGCGATACCAGGAATCACTATGTAGGCGTAGCTGCCGTTATCCGCTTTGCCGCCATGGGTGACCGCGAGGTTGAAGACCGGCTCGGCCACTGTTTCGGTGGACTGGTTGAAGTTGATTCTGGCCCAGTTGCCTGTCTGTGTTGCGTTACGTAGGTCGATTTCGGCCTCTTCGGGTAGGTAATAGGCGACTTTCCCGTGCCACACGTATCCTTTGAACGGCCCTTTAAAACGCGATTCCGGGGAGAGCCGCATGGTTGTGCTGTCGGATACGAGGTACACGTCGGAAGTCAGATGGCACTGGTTCAAAGTCGTCGCGAGGCTGTCGCCTGTTATTCCGGCGCCGAGGCATACAACCTGGCGGTCAAACATAAACCAGGCCTTCCGGGCTTTAACGCCGTAGTCATCCATGGCGTAAGCCATAGCGCCGTTGCGGCCGTCGGATGCGCCTTTTACGAAATCGGAGCATCCGTCAACGCCCCATTCGTGGGGATTGTTCTTTTCTCCGGCAGGGAGGGTCGTGCCAGGGATGCGGTCCCATTCCCATACGGGAAATATGTCGGTGTACTCGTCACCGGTCACGCGTATGCAGGTAGCCCCTTCGCTGAGGTACAGTCCCAACAGGTTCTCGCCGTTTCCGCTTTCCGACCGGCAGGTGTTTTTTGACACGGCGCGTACCGAAAAATCGTAACGGGGCTGGTTGTGGAGCATGTAATCCGAGGTGTGGAACATTGTGTTCCGCGGGGAGCGCCCGGCGGTGGCGTTGCCGGTAGAGAATCTTTCCGCGACCCGCGTGTACTCTTCGGCGTGAGCCGGATCGAGGGTGCGCATGCGGTCGAATAGGGCCTCGTTGGCTCCCCCGTCAAGCATTTTCGGGCGGCTTACGGATCTGCCGCATACGCTGAAGTCCATATGGCGCCCGCGGAACACGTTTAGGTATGTCTCGCGCACGAATCTCGAAAACAGCTCGAGCTTTTCTTCCGGCATGGCGAAACGCGTGCCTGCCAGCATGGGCGCTATTTTGGAGATATTGTCTATGAAGACTGTCCCGTAGCCGCCGATATACAGTTGCCTCCTGTGCTGCTGGTAGGAGAGGTCTTCGCGTATACCCTCGAAATCGGTTATGCGCACAGGCTCGAATATCTCGCGGGCGTTGGTCGAGACAATCGAATCATTTTTCAGCACGCATCCGCGCACGAGGTGGTGGATCGCTATGTCCTGCTTGTTCGCTCCGGTCCAGTCGCGCGGGTTACTGGCGGCCATCATGTCCATCAGTCCCTGGGTCACGCCTTTCGCGGGCTTTTGGGGCGCGCCCTCGAGCAACGCGAGTATATCGGCCATTACCTTTGGCGCCGCGATCTGGTTGTACCACCAGTTGAAGGATGTAGGGGAGTGCTTGTTCCAGGCTCGGATTGACGCGTCAATGGCGCGGAAAAGCACAGGGTGGCCGTAGAACGATGATTCCGGGTTCGCGAAGGCGGTACACATCCGTTTTACGTTGTTGAGGTGCCTCAGCGGGTCCCAGTTTGTACGGAACCGGCAGGCGTAGTCTATTTCCGGCCATGTGCCCTCCGGGGTCATCATTTTCATCAGCGACGCGGCGTTGCGGTCGAGTGTCTCGGTGTCGATAGAGGCGAAAACCTGTTCGCGCACGCGCTGAAGCACCCGCTCGTAATCGTCGGCAGGAACCGGCGCCGGCGCGTTGGAGCGTTCACCCTGCGCAGGGTCGAAGAAATTGACATACGAGTGTTTCGCGAGCTCTACGCGCCCCTCGACTGTCAGCGCGACAGGTTTGCCGGCGTTGCTGAACACTTCGGACACAATCGAGAAGCTCTCGGCCTTTCGGCCTTCGGGCTGGTAGGATATGCGCACGACACCGCTCTGCCCGGGGGCGTATGCCTTGTCAGACCATTTGGCCGAGGTGCATCCGCATCCGGCGATAACGTCCTTGACAAGCAGGGGCGCGTCGCCGGTATTGGTGAACTTGAAATCGTGGCTCACCTTCCCGTCGGCCTCTGAAATCAGTCCGAAGTCATGCGACAGATGCTCGAAACTCAGTTCCTGGGCAGGGACTGATACCCTGCCCAGGAAAAGAGCGGCAAGAAGGATTATTTTTTTCATTCTTGGTAGCGGAGAAAGAAGAGAATATCGCGGGGACTTTATTCGATTTCGGTGAGGGATACGTTCTTGACGTAGTGGGTCTGCTGGGTGTTTTCTTTCGCGAAGAAAATCACGCCGACACCAGTCGAGAAGTCAACATCGCCCGTGGAAATCTGTGACAGGTCGACCTGCAGGCTCTTGTGGGTATATTCAGCCTTGGTGCTTTCAACTTTGGCGGCGGTAGCGCCGCTGACGGCGAAGTACGCGTTGGAGGTGAAGGAGCCGGCCTGTTGCCCGCGCATCACGCCGACCTGAATGTCGGTTCCACCCTTGACATCGAACTCGAGCATGTATTTGTGGGCGGTTCCTTTGGCATTGGGGGCGCGGAAGTAGAGAGCGCGCTGGTACCAGTTGCCTCCGTCGGTCGCGATTACGGCCTCTTCGCCTGAAATAGAGATCGCGCTCGAGTTGCCGCCTGCTATAATCGCGTTCCAGCCCTCCTTGGCGCCCTGCATGCCGGTGGCCTCGTTCAGGGCTTTGCCGGTGAAGTTGCCTTCCTCGGCGGAAATCAGCTCTACGTAGCGGCGTACGATGTCTCCGTCAACGCTCTCGGTGGTGGTGCCGTCCTCGGTCCAGTCGGAGCCGGAGACAACGCTCGATTCGATATTTACGGTCTCGTCGGCGTTGACGGTGAGCTTGAAGCGCTTGACAGTGTTTTGTTTGAACTCGATGCCGGCTGTCGGGGTGTAGGAGTACTCGCGCTCGCCGATTGCGATGACGAAAAGGGGTTTGTCGGCAGCCGTCGTCTGGGCGGGTACGAAGGCCATGAATACGGGAGTTTCGCCGACCTTGCGCATAACTACGTCGGTCGCTTCCCCTTCGGTAGCGGTTGCGTCAGTAGCGGCGGTCCATTTAAGAGAGGACTTGATGCCGCAGAGAGTCAGCGCTTTGGCGGTCTCGCCGAGGGTTCCGGCCATTTCTACGTAAACCAGCGCAGTGCGGGGGGTGAAGCTCAGGCTCGCCTTGGGATTATCCTTTGTGACGCTCGCCTTGGCGGTCATGAAGTTGGACGCGTTGAAGTTGTCGGCCACGCTCTGGTCCGCGTTGATGCTGAATGTCAGCCCCGCGGCGGTCGCGTCGGCAGAGTAGGGGGTATAGGCCAGGATTTCGGCTGCGGTGTTGTACTGGAACGAGATCGGAGTTCCCTCGAGTGCGGTTCCGTCAGCGGCGACGGTGTATTCGCAGTTGGAGGCGATAGCGCCGCCGGAGGCCGAAACGCCGACCTTGTCGCCGGCAACGAAGGTGGTCTTCAGGATGCCGCCGTCCTCGGCGGTTGTCGTGCGGGAAAGCAGTACAGGCCCGTTGACGCTCAGGGTTATGGTATCTCCACCGGCGGGATTCGCGGGGGCGTTTTCTTCCGAGCAGGATGCGAGAAGGAGTGCGCTAAAAGCGATAAATGTCAGCTTTTTCATGATAATTGTTGGTTTGTTTAATAGAGATTGTTAAATGTGGTTATTCCCATGAAATGTCGTCGAGCCAGAAGTCAATGTCCTTGGCGTTGGAGGAGATGTAGAGGGTAACGAGTCCAAGCATGTCGGCATCGGGGGTGAGCCATTCGGTCTGAGCGTTGCCGTTGTGAACGGCCGATACTTTCGACAGGTCGAACTCGAGAGTGTATGTAGCGTACTCTTCGGAAGGTACCTGGTAGTATATTGTGGTGACAAGGTCATCCCCTTTGCGCATTGCCGCAAAATGGTCCTTGCCAGTGGCGTCTTTCATATATGCACCGATGCGCAGTTGGTTCCCCTTCATGTTGGCGGAGAAGGAGGAGCGGGCGGTGAACGTCAGAGTGTAGACGCGCTTCTCCGGGTTGGCGGCGGCGTAATAGTAGGCACCGTTATGCCATTCGAGGCCGGTTTTTCCCTCCTGTAATACTCGGCGTATATGCATAACTTTGTCGCGGTCGCCGTCGGAGGTGATTTCGAGCACATCGGTGTCGTATGCGTGGAACAGGTACCATCCGGGACCGGTGATTTCCTCTTTGTTTTTGGAAATCAGCACGGGATTGAAGTCAGAGAAATCCTGGAGCGGCATAAGGGGATCGGGCTCGACGAGCTCGCCGCTGCCGTCGACGATTTCAGAGTCTTCGGTCCAGGGCTTGACCTCAAGCTCGGAGGAGAACACGACAACCTGGTCGTCGTCGCCTACTCCGATGCGGAATTTCTTGATAGTTCCTTCGGAGAGGGTCACGGGGGATGTGGTAGTGAAGGCGTAGGCGTTGTCGCCGAAGTCGAGGGAGAGGAGGCGTGTCCCGGCCGTTACGGTCTGGGCGGGGACTGCGGCCCAGTAGGTGAGGCCGTCTTCGCCGCGGTTCCACATTTTGACATTCACGCGCTCTCCGGCGGCGTTAACCGCGTCGGAAGCCCAGTCCCAGACAGCGGTGCCGAGGATTCCGCACAGCGATGCTGACTGCGGGGCGCTCCCTTTGGAAGTCACTACTTCGAGCTGCACGATTGCCAGGCGGTGCTGGAAAATCAGTTTGACGGGTGCCTCCGAGCCGGTGGCGATGCCGAGCGTCGACGCTGTCATGAAGTCGGAAGCGTTGAACAGCTCGGGAGTCGACTGGTCAGCCCCGACGGTGAAGCTGACGCTTTGGCCGTTTTGCCCGGCGGTGTAGGGATAGTAGGCGTGGAAGTCGGCGGTCGTTCCTCCGCTGGTGTTGTAGAAGATGCCGCTGCCGGCCTCCGCCTGGAGCTGTCCGTCGCTGCCGACGATGAAGGGGACGTTGGTACCGGTCGCGCCCTTCGCGCCGTAAATGCCGATTCTGTCGCCGGAGACGAACTCGGTCGTGTTGTCAGCGTTGGTGACGCTACGGCTTGCGACAGCTCCGATTTCGAAGCGCACGGGCTTGCCGTTGTTAGACAAGGGTTGTTCCGCTGGTTCGTCGGAGCAGGAGAAGGCGAGCGCCGCGAGTCCCAGCACGAAGGGAATCTGTTTGTAGTTCATAAGGTAGTGTGATAGGTTATTGGTTGGTATTTTTGTCTTTGATTATAGTGCCGAACTCTTCGTCCGGGTCTGTGCCCCATGTGATGACGCATATGGGGGAGGAGCCGGTGAACTGCAAGTGCAGGTTGGCCGGGTCGAGGGTTCCCGCGAGGTTGTAGACTGTGTTAGGCATGAACGTGCGGCCGTTTTCAAGTCCGAGCATCGCGCCGACGGCAACCTTCGGGTAGGTCCTTATCTCGCGGCCCGATTTGTCGAGGGCCGTGACAACGATTCCCGGACCCCCTTCGGCGCTTTCGGTAGCCGCTACCACGACGTCGAGCTCAAAGGCTCCTTCGGTGGCCTTTACAGTTATTCCGAGAGGCGACGAGCAGTCAGGAGTCCCCGTGTAGCGGCCTTCCAGGATGTCGAACTCGCATTTCCCCGGAGCGCCTTCGATGCGGGCGACGATGCGGGCTGTCGCCGGGTCGTTGTTGAGAATCCGGGCGCGGATTTGAGCCAGTTGCGACTTGAATCCCAGGGTTGCCCTGGGCTGGGTCTTGCTCAGATTCTTAGCTGTCGCCCACAGGCATGCGTCGGGCGCCATGTTGCCGCGTATGGTAATCGTCGTCCGATTGCCGTTGGAGGCGGCAGCCTCGTCGTAGGGATGGTATGCGGTCACGCTTACCTGGCTTCCGTCGGACGGGAGGTAGAGCGGCGTGCCTTCCGGCACGAGATACCCTGTCGTTCCGCGGTTGTCGGCGAGATGGCGCGCGTTGTAGGAAAGGGGCGCTCCAGCGCCGTCAAGCATATACACGCCGAATGGTTCTCCGGAATGCCATACTGAGGCATCCTCGGCGGCTATGTCGTATATGGCGGCAGAGAGCACGAGGGCCGACGGGCGGGTCGGAGAGGGGTCGTCGTGGCAGCAGCCTGACAGAGCCAGGGCGAGCGCCAGCGCGGAGGATATGTATGTGTTCTTAATCATATGGTGTTATGTCCTGAATTGTCGTTGGTTATCTGCCAAGTCTGAGTTTGAGCTGTGCCTCGTACAGCGACCGCGGTTCAACCGGGGTGCCGAGGCTTTCAAGCGCCGACGTTTCCGAGGGATTGAACGTCGCGGATCCGACAAAGCCGGCGATCACGGGCATTACGAAGCGGTTGTTGCGCTTCCAGAGGGGGAACTCTCCGGCGGTGCCGCTCTCCTGGGTGTAGTTCCAGAGGACGAGGCCGCGCAGATGGTTTGGGCCGAGCGCCGCGTCCCCTCCGGCGTGGTCGGGGTTCAGGCCGCCGCGGCATTGGTCGAGAAGGGTGTTGCGCGGCTGGCTGCAATGAGACTCGAAGCTCGAGGATGCTCCGATTTCGCATCGCAGGAGAACGGTGTGTGAGGCGGTTTTGGAGACACCTACGGAATGGTACTGCCCCGAGCGGTCGGCGACATCGCGGATTAGGATGTTGGTCGATGCCTGGGAGCGTATGGCGGAGTGGCCGGCGTTCCCCTCGATCGAGCAGTCGTCAACGGTAATGTTGCAGGAGAGCATGACGCTCAGAGCCTCGCTGACATTGGCGAACGAGCAGCGCCGTACCCATCCGTGGGCCTGGCGGAGGAAGGTAAGTATGCGCCATCCGCTGTCGTGGAGCGCGTCTTTGTGGTGAGAGAAGGGTTCGATGAAAGCTCCTTCGAAGCGCAGGTCCTCGACCCCGCAGCCGCGGCGGTCGAACACGGCGTGGAGCGTCCATCCTCCACGGGGGTCAATCTCGTGTCCCAGAGGCTCGTAGAGAGTCACCCGCGTGCCGTTCACGCGCATCACGGTATGGTACTCGGCGACTTTTACCCCCTCGGCCACGAGATCGCTGAACTCAGGGTCGACGGGATGAGGGGCGAGTTCGGCCGCGACAGTTTCCGGGCGCCGGTCTCCGGCGAGTCTGACAAGCACCCGCTGTCCGACCGACAGTCCGGATGCGGACGCGACTTCTATATCGCGGCTGCCGCAGGACGCGGGGGCGGTTATTTCCGTCAGGCGCGTCTGCTCATCGTCGCGGGAGCGCACATAGCGGAACGACAGCAGCTCCGGGGTGTTCCACAGCGAGCCGTCAAGGGCCTCCCCGGGAGCTGACATAGCGAGCACGCTTCGGTCGCGGCCGGCGCCCCGGAGGACGATGTTGTCACTGTCGATGATAATCGGCGTGTTGGGGTCCGAGGCATCGTGTAGTTCGAAGCGTCCGGCAGGGACGTAGACTACCGCGCCGTTCCGGCTGCCGTCGATGGCGGCTTTCACCGCCGCCTCAAAGGCCCGGCGGTCTGATTTCCCGTCATCCGCCACCGCGCCGTAATCGCAAATGTTGAAAACCGGATAGTCAGCTTCCGGAAGCGGTTTCTCGCCCCACGCGTACCCGGCGTACGAGAAGTCAGGGAGGAGCTCCGAGCGTCCGGCGGCGAAGTCGTTCCACAACCCGCAGCCCTTGACCGGCTCACTTGGGGTCGTAGGAGGATTCTGCTCCTCCCCGGGCGTCGGGGTAAGCGGCGCCTCCGGGTGGCTGTCGGCGCAGCTCCAGGCTGCCGCGGCGAGGGCCGCGAGCAGCGGAATTACGGCGAAAGAGGTCGTTTTTCGTTTCATCGTACGGTGATTGACAACTGTTTGACACAACGTTTGCTGTCCCAGAGGTTAGCGTTCGTGGCCACGAATGTGGCCGTATATTCGCCGGGCTTTTTATAAGAGTGTTCGTAGAAACTCAGGCGTGCTTCCGCCGACTTTATTGCCAGGCCTCGGTCCGGAGATACTTTGCGGGGGTCGATTCGGGCCGACACCATCCATACCCGTTCGTCGGGTTCGCGCCCTGTCAGAGGGTCGGTTACGGCCTGTACCGGCTGGAAGAGCATTCCGTCGTCGGTCACTCGGAAATTGGACTCATTGTAGGACAGTTCGTAGACGGGCCGCATCCCGAACTGCGTGGCCGCATTGTCGAGAGTCTCGAGAGAGCCGTCGGCAAGCCGTTTCGTGAGCCGAAGGTCGGTAACGTCGACGCGCGGACGAACGATGTACCGCCCTCCGCCGTTGGCCGCCGGTATGTTCGCTCGACCCGGGGCATTGTACAGGAAGGCGAGATAGAAGGGAGCGTCACACCCGACGTACTCTCCGAGGTCCACGCTTCCCGAGCATGACGCTGCCGCCGCGGAGACCGCCACGGGGACAGGCAGGGAGTTCGCTCCCATGCCTGTCAGGGGAATCCATGTCGCGGCGTTGAGGCTTCCGGCGCTGTAATCGCCGTTGAAGTCGGTCGACGCATAGACATAGACAAGTTGACGGTCGAGATATTCCGTATCGTTGTACTGCTGGCGCATCCCGCATGAGAGTTCCATACCGGCGATGTCGGCTTCGTAGCGGTCTGACGCGGCGTAGTCGCTGCCGTCCTCCCCGGAAAAGAACGTTATGTAGTCAGGGTTGCCGCCGAAAACGAAACGTACTGTTTCCCCCGCCGCGACGTTCAATCCCGCCGGAACCCCGACAGTGAAGTCGGGAGACTCCACGGAGTCGCCGCACGAGCAGAAGGCCGCGCCGGCGGCTATGAATAGCAGAAAGGTGGATTTCATTACCAGTTGACGTTTTGGGTGCAGGCTGTGTTGACGTTCAGTTCGGCCTGCGGGATTGGGAAATATATGTGCTTGAAAGAGAAGTTAAGCGCCGGGAGGGCCTTGACTGACTCGAGGTCGTAGCCGTTCTTTTTGTTTTGCTCGTTGAGCGACTGGTCGGCCAGCATGGCGATCTGCGACTCGAAATAGTCGGCACCGTGGCGGCGCAGCTCCATCCGGCGTGGGACCTCGAAGCAGAGCTCGCGGGTTCGTTCGTCCCTTACGATCCTGTCGAAGCTCTCGAAGTCGGAGGCGTCGGCCTGGCTGAGCTCGGAGGCACCCGCGCGGCGCCGCACGCGGTTGAGGGCCGCGAAGGCTTCGTAGGTCGGGGCGCCGTTGACATGGTTTATACATTCAGCGACCATCAGCAGCACGTCGGAGAAGCGTATTACCGGGAAGTTGATCGACGAGTTGTTGCGCGACAGAGGGCGCTCGGGTATGTATTTGGCCCGCCATTTGGCGGCGTTCCCGTCCTCCAGTGCCCGTTCGGCGGCCGTGCGGGGCTGCTCGGTAACGGTGCCGTCGGTTGTGACATATTTGTAGTCGGCGACGTTCCACCACTGACGGTCATCCCCGTCCTCGTAAAGCCGGAACAGGTATTTCGTGGCGTCGTAAAGTCCGTAGGCGTAGGCGTGGTCGTCGCTCGGCGTCTGCTGGGTAACGCCGATATATAGCCCCAGGCGCCCGGCCTCGTTGGTCTGGGTCTGTCCGTTGCCGTAGAACTCGATTTCGAACATTGACTCGTAGGATGTAAGGTCGTACAGGTTTGAACACATATTTATGAACACCTGCCGGTAGCCGCCGCTTTCGCGGGGGAGGAGGTTGTGGCGCCCGGAGTCGACAACCTTGCGCGCCCATTTCAGAGCCTCTCCCCAGGTGTCGGCATAGAGAGGGTACCCCGCCTGCCACATGTAGGCCCGCGCCAGGAGGGCTTCGGCGGCGGTCCGTGACATGCGGCCGGGGGATTGCAGCTCCCGTATGTCGAGGCATCCTTCGGCGGCGTCGCGGAGGTCGGCGGTAATCTGGGCGTACAGCTCTGGCTGGCTCGCCTTGGCTTTAAGTTGCGACCCCAGGCCGTATGTCGGCTCAAGCCGCAGGGGAACCTCTCCCCAGAACGCCACGAGGTTCATATAGCACAGCGCGCGCAGGGCCTTGGCCTCGCCGAGAAACATCGCTTTCGAGCGGGGGCCTCCGCATTCAACGTCAGAGGCGAGACCTATGCGCCGGATGAAGTCGTTGGCCCGGTTGATACCGTTGTACAGGGCGGTCCAGCTTTCGCGTAGGGCTTTGTCGCTGTTGTTGTAGTTGTAGTTTGAAATCTGGATGTAGCCGGTACCGTAGTTGCGGTTGTAGACGAGTATGTCTGTGCCGGCGTCGAGGTCACCCCAGAGATTCTGTCCGTAAGCTCCGGCCGCGGTCAGAGCGTCGTACACGCCGGCAAGCCCGGCCATGCATGTCTCGGGGGTATGGTAGAGGTCTTCCCCCTTGATGTAGTCGATTGGCTCCGTGTCCAGGAATGAACAGGACCAGAGCGGGCAGGAGCCCGCGAGTATTATGAGGAATGCTTTCAGTTTCATAAGTCAATCTTTACTCCGAAGGTGAAGGACTGGGCCTTGGGATAGGCAGAGTAGTCGAAACCGCGGGTCATGGCGGAGTTGCGGGTGGAGACCTCGGGGTCGTAGCCGGTATAGCGGGTCAGCGTCGCCACGTTCTGCGCCGAGAGGTATAGTCGGACGGATGCCAGACGGGTGCCTCGGAGCCATTTGGCGGGAAGGGTGTATCCGAGCTGGATGTTTTTCAGGCGCAGGAACGAGGCGTCCTCTACCTCGCGCGAGGTGTGGAGGTTGTTCAAGCCGCGGTTCGGGGCCCAGAGATAGTCCGTGGGGTTGTCGAGGCGCCAGTGGTTCGCTGCGGTCGCGAGCTGGTTGAGGTGCCTTCCCTGGAGGCTTTCCAGCAGCACGCGGTTGTAGTTTATCACGTCGTTGCCGTAGCTCCATTGCAGGAATATGCTGAGGTCGAAGCCTTTCCACTCGAAATTGTTGATAAATCCTCCGGTATGAAGCGGGAGTCCGTGTCCGATGACTGTCCGGTCTTCCGCGGTAACCTTCCCGTCGCCGTTTATGTCGCGGAGCTTGGGATCACCGGGGCGGATGTTTGCCCGGTCGTTGGTGTTGTTCGGTATGCCGTCCTTCAGCCGGTATACCCCTGGCGACACTTCGTCGAAGTCGGAGTACTGGTACACGCCGTCGTAGATGTAGCCGTACATCTCGGACAGTGGGCGCCCGACTTTGCAGATATAGAGGTCGGAAATCGCCGGATAGCGTATGCCTGCCATGCGGCTTTCCTGGCCGTCGGAAAGGGCTGTCACCTTGTTCTTGTTGAACGAGATGTTGAAGCTCGAAGTCCATTTCAGGTTGCCGCGCAATCCCGGCAGGATTGTCGCGTTGAGCGTTATCTCGAGGCCGCGGTTAGAGATGCTGCCGATATTCTGCTGTACCTGGGTGAACCCGGTCGAGGGGGGCACGTCGGCATACAGCAGCAGGTCGCGGGTGTCTTTGTCGTAGATGTCCACCGAGCCGTTCACCCGGTTGTTCCACAGCCCGAAGTCGATGCCGACGTTGGTCTGGTAAGTAGTCTCCCAGCGCAGGTCGCGGTTGGCGAGCTGGAGCATGTAGAGCGCGGAGTGGAGGGTGTTGTTCCAGGGATAGTTCTCGCCTCCCCAGTAGAGGAGGTTCGAGGGGTACATCTCGCGGGTCGCGTTGTTGCCGGTGGCTCCCCAGCCAGCGCGGAGCTTTAGGTTGCTGAGCCAGCCGGTCGAGCGGCTCATGAACGGTTCGTCGATGACACGCCATGCCGCGGAGGCAGAAGGGAAGATGCCCCACTTGTTTTTGGTGAACCGCGACGACCCGTCGCCGCGCAGCGTGGCGGTCAGCAGGTAGCGGCCTCGGAAGTCGTAATTGACGCGGCCGAAGAACGACATCATCCTGTCGCGTACGTTGTCGGCGGTTACGCTCTGCGCCGTCCCGGTGTCGATGCCCCAGAAGCCGAGGCTGTCCCAAGGGATCCGGACGCTCTTGGCCCCGACGTTGGAAATCTGCTTGCTTGACAGCGACATGCCGGCCATGCCGTTGAACTTGTGCGCTCCCCACTGGTGGCGGTAGGTAAGGGTGTACTCGTTGCTCCAACTGTTCCATTCCTTTATGTTGAACGAGCCGTTGGAGCCGTTCGGCGAGTAAGCCGGGTCGCCGAAATAGGTGTCCTTGTTGTAGAATTTCTCCGTGCGGGCTTCCCGCCAGGTGTATGCGAACGTGGCCTTGAACAGCAGGTCAGGCAATATGTCCCAGTTGATGTAGGCGTTCATCGAGAGCTGGCGGTTGCGGAGCCGTTCGTAGGTGTTGCGGATTGTCTTTACGGGGTTGTAGGGGTATGTTCCGCCGTTGTTGTCGACGATGTCCCCCAGGTCGTCGGTCGAGCGGTACTTCACAGGACGGTAGGCGAGCACCTGGTACAGGAAATACTGCGTCGACTGTCCGTCGCCCTGAGTCGGCGCCGACCCTACGGAGGTGTTGTTGGCGAAATTTACCGCCAATCCGGCCTTCACGGTGGAGGATATGCGCTGGTCAAGGGTTGTTCTCGCCTTTATGCTCTCGTAAGATGACTTTATTATGGTGCCGTCCTGGTAGTAGTATGACAGGGCGCCGGAATAGCGAGTGTTCTTCGTTCCCCCTGTCAGAGCCAGGTGGTGGTTGGTCATCAGGGCGTCCCGGAACACCTCGTCCTGCCAGTCGGTCGACTTGCGGTAGGCGTAATCGTCAAGCGTCTGGTAGCGCCCGAGCGACTCGTCGTAGCAGTAATAGGTCTTGTTCATCTCGTCGGGGGTGAGCATTTCCGCCTGGAGGGCCACGAAGTCCCTCCCCTGGAGCAGTTTTAGCCCTCTGGGTCGCCGCTGGAAGCTGACAGAGCCTTCGTAGGAAACGCGGGGGGCCGACTCCGAGCCGCGCTTGGTAGTTATGATGATCACGCCGTTAGCGCCGCGGGCGCCGTAGATGGCCGTGGCCGACGCGTCTTTCAGCACGTCGATTGACTCTATGTCGGCCGGGTTGATAGCCCCGGCGTTCGGGTCGTCGGTCGCGAATCCGTCGATAACGTAAAGCGGAGTTCCGTCAGCCGAGTCAGAGATAGTGTTTGAACCGCGTATGACTATGTTGGCTCCCTCTCCGGGCTGGCCGTCGGACGCCACGACCTGTACTCCGGCGATACGCCCTCCGAGCGCCTGGTCGAAGGAGGAGACGTTGGCGCGGTTGAGGTCTTCCATGTCGACCTTCTCCACGGAACCGGTGAGGTCGCTTTTCTTTACGACCGCGTAGCCGATCGCGACCACCTCCTCAAGCGCCGTCGCGCTTTCCCTGAGCACGATTTCCATCCTCTTGCCTGTCTCCGCCTTGACCTGTGTAGTCTCGTAGCCGATATAGCTCACTTCCAATACGGCGTCGGGGGAGGGGAGGCGCAGCTCGAAGTTGCCGTCGAGGTCAGTGCTGACCCCGACCGGCGGCTTCGCGCCCGGAATGCTCACACTCGCGCCGATGAGCGGCAGGAAGGTGTCGTCGACAACGGTGCCTTTGACGACCGCGCCTTCGGCCGCCTCCTGTGCCGGGGAGTGTGGCGGCAGCAGAAGGGCGGCGAGAAACGTGAAGATGACTGTTATTCGATTCATACTTGGATTGACTGGGTTGAAGTGCTACTTATGGCTGGGTTCAGGGGGCAGAACCCGGAACTCAGAACAGGGTCTTGTTTCCTTCGTCAAGGCGCTTTTTCCGAAGGAGTGCCTCGAGATAGTAATAGTCGGCGTAATTTATGGGGACGTCTATTTCATGGCCGTGGGGGATGGACCCGACAGAGTGCATCAGCAGGAAATGGCTGTTTTCACCGATTTCCGCGCGGTATGCGGGCGATGACAGCGAAGCCGTTATTTTGTCGGCGAGTTCCTTGTATCCGCGAGCCGGAAGGTATGTCGACAGCTCGTAGAGCGCGGAGGCTGTGCAGGCCGCGGCCGACGCGTCGCGCGGCTCGGCGGGGATGCCGGGAGCGTTGTAATCCCAGTAGGGGACGAGGTCGGCGGGCATGGAGGGGTCGCTGAAGATCATGTCACATACGTTGACAGCCTGGTAGAGGTAGCTCGGATTGCCGGTGTAGCGGTAGCACATCGTGTAGCCGTAGAGCGCCCATGCCTGCCCGCGGGCCCAGGAGGATTCGTCGGCGTATCCCTGGGCAGTCTGGCGGTGGCGCACCTCGCCGGTAGCCGGATCGTAGTCAACGACATGGTAGCAACTGAAATTGGTACGGAAGTGGTGGGCCATGGTCGTGTTGGCGTGCGACACGGCGATATTATAATATGTCGAGTCGCCTGTAGCGCGGGTAGCCTCGAAGAGAATCTCGAGGTTCATCATATTGTCGATGATTACCGGGCAGGCCCATCCGCGCTCGCTCTGCCATCCTTTGTCGACGTTCCAGGACTGGATTACCCCGGCTCCCGGGCGGAAGCGGGTCGAAAGAGACTTCGCGGCGTTGACGACGGCCGACATGTACTCTTTCTTACCTCCGAGGCGGTAGCCATTGAGATAGCTGGAGCCTATGATGAATCCGACATCGTGGTGCCATGTAAGGTACTGCGCGGAGTCAAGGGTCTCGGTATAGTCGGCGGCGCGGCGTTTCCATTCGCCCTCCCCCGTAAGTTCCCCGAGATACCACAGGGAGCCGGGAAAGAACCCTGAACACCAGTCGTCGACCGGAACGTACCAGGTACTGCCGTCGGGATTCACCGTGCGCGGGTTTACGAAAGTGCCTATGCTGTCTATTACCGCCAGGTGGCCGCGGTACTGTGATGCCGCGTGCGCTGCCTTCTCACTGACGAAGCCGGAATCTGAAATTCCTGCCGCCGCGGCGCCCGCGGCGATGAATAACGCGCTTAGATTTAGAAGTGCCTTCATGGAATGTTTGGTTATTTGTCGTTTTTGCTTTGCGATGCAAAATTATTCTTTTAGCGGGCGCCCTGCCGACGCAAACAGTACAAATAATACACATAAAGAGGATTGTATATGCGGTTTTGCACTATTTTGCACCTTTGTTTGTACTATATGTGCGTATTTTAGAAAAATAATGCCTAATTTTGTGCTGTCATGAATAAGATAGACCCTCAGAGAACCCGCCGTGCGGTAACCGCCTGCATGGCGGCGCTTTTTTGGCTCGTTGCCCCGATGCTGGCGGCGGGTTGGAAAACGCGTGCGGCCGAACCGGTATTCGACCGTCTCACGATGGCCGACGGGCTTTCGCACTATTCCGTGATGGCCACCTACCAGGATGAGCGCGGGCTGCTTTGGATCGGCACCCGCGGAGGACTCGACTTGTACGACGGAACGCATATAAAGAATTACCGCCGGATTCCTGGCGACGATTCCTCCCCGATGAGCAACTATGTGCGAGCTATCACGGGCGACAGGGAGGGACGCGTGTTCGTCCTTACAATCCGTGGCATATGCGTCTATGACATAAAGACTGACAGGTTCACCAATATCGAGGTCAGGCAACCGTCGACCATGGCTTTCGGCGACGGTCGGCTGTTCTATGCATCGGGGCACCGGATATGGTCGCTACCCCCCGACGGGCAGGGCTCCCCGAAGGATTTCGGAGGTGTCAGCTCTGAAGTCTCGGTGTTGAACGCGGCTGACTCGGTGCTGTATATAGGTACTGTCGACAGCGGCCTTATGAAGAAGGACCTCAGGAGCGGGCGCGTGACGTCGCTGCTTCCGAAGGGGAATATAACGAGCATTTTCCCCGACTACGACGGAAGCCTGTGGGTAGGTACGCATGCCGACGGCCTCTACCACATAGACCGTTCGGGGCGTTTCACCCAGTTTTCCCACTCGGCTGCCGATTCCGGTTCCGTCAGCTCCAATTTCATCCGCGCCGTCTGCCGCGACCATCTCGGGCGCCTGTGGGTCGGGACGCTGGAGGGACTGTCGCGTTACAGCGGGGCCGGGTCGCGCTTCGTCAACTACCTGACCAGAGCTGACGCTCCGCAGGGAGGTTCAGAAGGGCGCCTGAGCCATTCTTCCGTCTGGTCTCTGACCTGCGATCTGCAGGGCACAGTCTGGGTCGGCACTTACTTTAACGGGCTGCTTTCATACAATCCCGAGAATGACATATTTACGACTTTCCGTGCGGGGAACGCCCCCGGGGGTGCCCTCAGCTTCCCCGTCACCGGCGAAATGGCAGAGGACAGCGAAGGGATGGTCTGGATCGCGACCGAGGGAGGGGGCCTTAACCGCCTTAACCCGTCGACAGGTGTCATAGACTGGCACATGCATCCGGGCAGCGAGTTCAACAACGTTAAATCTCTCAAATTCGACCCCTTGAGGCGCTGCCTGTGGGTCGGCACCCATCTTGGAGGACTAAAGCGATTCGACCCGGCAACGGGGGTGTACAAGGTCTACCCGCTTTGTAACGACAAGGCGAACATCGTCTGCGACATAGAGATATACGACCAGAACACCCTTCTGCTGGCGACCCACGACGGTATCTACCGGTTCAATATAGCGGAAGAGGTCTTTACCCCCATGTTCCGCACGGGCGCGCAGGAGCATGTCATATCTTTGGCTCTCGACCTCGCTCTCGACCATGCCGGTGTCCTTTGGATTGGAGGTGCCGACGGGGGTCTATACAGCTATAACTTCGCGACAAAACGCCTCCGCCAGTACAGCCACTCCGCCAGCTCGCCTCACTCGCTCGGCAGCAACGGCATCAATTTTCTGTATGTCTCCCCCTCCAACGACCTGTGGATAGGTACGTCGGAGGTCGGTCTCGACCGGTTTGACCGCGAACGGGAGCAATTCATCCACTATACACACGCAGGCGGAAGGTTGCCTTCAGACTGCGTGTTCGGTGCGCGCCAGCTTCCTGACGGCAGGCTTCTGGTACTGACGGACAAGGCTCTGGCGCTTCTTGACGGCGACGCTTCGACCTCGTACAGTATTGGCAGGGCTGTCCCCCTGAGCGCTTTCAACAACAAGGCAATCCACCTGTCGGCCGACGGGACCAGGGCCTATGCCGGAGGGATTGACGGCCTGGTGACTTTCAGCCCCTTCGATTTGAAGCCCCGCGAGACGCGTTACTCCGTGTTCCCCAACCGGCTTGTGGTCGATGGCCGGGAGATTACCGCCGGCGACGGTTCCGGTATACTCCCGTCGGCTGTGACGGAGGCAAAATCGCTGGTTCTCGACGCCACGCACAACTTTTTCACGCTTTACTACGCCGTAACGGACTTCACCCACGACAGCAATCTTAACCCGCAGTACCGCCTCGAGGGATATTCCGACGACTGGCTCCCCCTCCGGGCTGACCATGGCGTGAGTTTCACCAACCTGGCTCCCGGGACATACCGTCTGCGGGTGCGTGGCTCTTCCGAGAGCGACGCCCCGGAGAGCGTGCTTGACCTCCGCGTGCTGCCTCCGTTCTATATGCACTGGCGCTTCATCGCGTTGTATGTAGTCGCGGCCGCCGGGCTGGGGTGGTGGAGCGTGCGTATCTACCGCCGCCGCATCGCGATGCACCAGGCAATCGCCCTCGAACGCCAGCGCAGCCATGACATGGAGGAGATGAACCAGAACAAGCTGCGTTTCTTCATCAACATCTCTAACGAACTGCGCACCCCGCTGGCGCTGATTATGGGAAAGATGGAGTCCCTGATGCGTTCTCCCGAGATGCCCCACGCCCTGCAGAACAAGGTCAACGGGGCGTACACGAATTGTATACTGATGCGCGATATGATGGCCGAGCTTCTTGACTTCCGCCGTTACGAGCAGGGCGCGATGAACATAAAGGTCGGCGAGCACAATGTCGTTAAGTTCCTCGCCGAGATTTACGCCCAGTTCCGCGATTACGCGGCGGACAAGGGTATCCGCTTCCGGTTCAACCGGTCCAATGAGACCCTTATGCTGTGGTACGATCCGGCCCAGCTCCGCAAGGTAGTCAGCAATCTGCTGTCCAACGCTTTCAAACATACGGAGGCCGACGGGGAAGTAACACTCGGAGTGCGTCGGGGCGACGGCTCGGTGATAATCGAGGTGTCGGACACCGGGTGTGGCATTCCGGCTGAGGACATCGACAAGATTTTCAACCGTTTTTACCAAGGGAGCTCGGGAGTCGATGACGACTGGCAGGGTATCGGCGTGGGGCTTGCCCTGGCAAAAGGCATCGTGGAGCTGCACCACGGCAAGATCGAGGTGTTCAGCACTCCGGGCCAGTCGGCGACGTTCGTGGTCACTCTGCCGCTTGGACGCGACCACTTTGCCGACAGCCAGATCGCTGGTTCCGGCGACTACCGCCAGGCTCGGGAGTACAACGTGCTGCACACGCGCCCGCTCCTGGCCGCCCCCGCCCCGGAGGACGAACTGGTCGAAACCGCTCCGCTCCCCGAGGGAGTGATGGTGGTGGCCGAAGGGAACGAGCAGCTACGGGAGATGCTGTGCGACATATTCCGGCCCTATTTCCGGGTGCTATCAACCGGCGACGGAGCGGAGGCTCTGCGCCTGATCGAGGAAAACGCTCCCCGCCTCGTCATTACCGGCTATAATCTGCCCGGGCTTTCGGGTGTGAAGCTGTGCCGCAAGGTAAAGAGCCAGAGCACGACCGCTGACACCCCATATGTGTTCGTCAGCTCCCACAACGCCGATCATGAGATACTGGAAGCCCTTAATGCCGGCGCCGACGATTACCTGACCCTGCCGTTCGACGTCAGGCAGTTGATTGCCCGCTGCCGCAACCTGCTGACCAAGCACAACCGGCTCTCCGGCGCTGCGGTCCCGGCTCCCGCCGACGGGGGCGCCGACCGGATGTTCGCTTCTAACGGGGCGGATATGGCGTTCATGCGCCGGGCGACGGAGGTGGTCGACGCCAATATCTCAGACGCCGATTTCAATATCGACCGTTTCGCCGCCGCGATGAACGTCTCGCGCACGGCGCTCTTTTCGCGCGTAAAGGCGGCAACAGGCCAGACACCCAACGACTTTATAATCTCGATAAAGATGGACAGGGCGGTAAAAATGCTTTCCGAACAGCACGAAACTAATATCACGGACATTGCTTACGCTCTCGGATTCTCCTCTCCCCGCTATTTCAGCCGGTGTTTCAAGGAGCGTTTCAACCAGTCGCCGCGCGCCTACCGCAAAAGCCGGGGCGGCGTTTGACGGGCCAAAGAGTTTTCAAAGCTATGGCAAACCAGAGCCGGCGCTCTGGTTTGCCATATCGAAAGGTAGTGGTCGATTACCTTTTTTAAGGTATATCATATCTCGCAGCACTACTCCTTCTTCTATAATCGGACCGGGATAATTGTCAGTGAAGAAGTCTGGGATACGGTGGGAATATGAATAGCCGCAAGACTTGTAGAAACGGAGCGTTGAAGGGGTTTCCCCTGTCCCAAGAGTAATCAGGCGGGACGGATAAAGACGCTCGATATGTTCAAGCATCCGGCGCCCATAGCCTTGCCGCCTGAACGCTGGAAGCACGGCGAGGTTCTTTACCTCGATGGTGCCTGCGTCATGGCTCAGCGCTACACAAACCGCCATAGGCTCACAATTGACTAACCCGACATAGAGGTCGCCATGATCGATATACTTGTCAATCATGGATTCTGATTCGTCCCCTATCAGGAGTAAGTGGAGATATTGCCTCTTGTCTCTATCTGCCTTGGTTATTGTGAAGTGATTATCGCCTGCCATTCCGCAAAATTAGTGTTAAAAAAGTATGAATGGGCAAATCCTAACCCCCTGACTTCGTCAACGTGTCACCCAAAAATCATCAGAGAAGAGAGGTGCGATGCA
>CAJUFH010000027.1 GCA_910585755.1 uncultured Muribaculaceae bacterium
CATCGCACCTCTCTTCTCTGATGATTTTTGGGTGACACGTTGACGAAGTCAGGAATATTTTCGCAAATTCCAACACTTACCCTCCCTAATTTTTTCTCCTTTAACCTTTTCGCCTCGACCATACTGCGAGCGGGCCGCCCCGTCGCATTTATACTATATACATATCCTATATATTATAGGACCTCTTCGAGGCCCATACCGGCGCGACTGGCAGGACACCGCACCTTCGCGGCTGCGCCGCTCGATACGGTGCTATAATTACAGCGCGGCTCCGCCGCTCCCTTATTGCCGGGTTTGTGGGTTTGTGTAGCCTGAAGGTGCGGGATTATTCGGGGCGGAAGGGGAGGTGGGCGCGGATGGCGGCGGCGACGAGGGCGGGTTCGTAGCCGCGGGATAGGCCGAAGCGGTAGAGCTTGGTGCGCCCCTCGTAGGTGTCTCCTTCCTTTATGGAGCGGGCCTTGGCGGCGAGGGCGTCGAGCATGGCCGAGCGGTATTCGTCTTCGTCAAGCTCTTCGGCGGCCGCGGCGATGTCGGCGGAGGAGATTCGTTTGAGGCGCAGGGCGGCCTCGATTTTGCGCCGTCCCCAGCGGGCGTAGAGGGCCTTGTCGCGGGTGAAGGCCGCGGCGAAACGGGAGTCGTCGAAATAGCGCCCGCGTTCGAGGCGCTCCAGGATTCTGTCGCGGTCGGAAGGGGAGATCCCCCACAGGCGCAGCTTCTGCTCCAGCTCGTAGCGGCAGCGCTCGGCGCGGGCGCAGAGGGTTTCCAGGCGGCTAAGGGCCATTTCGGGGGATACGGTTTTTGCCTTCAACGATTTATGGATTATGGTTTAATGGTTTGCGGGGAGGCCGCTCGCTTACGCTCGCTCCACAGAACGGAGTCTCTTTCGGCGGCAGAGGGCGGTTGCAGGGCCGCGGAGTTGCCGGTCAGAGGGGATTACGGGAGATTACGGCGAAGCGGGGACGGGAGGAGCTGTCGGGGAGGATGAGGGGGGAGGCGAAGCCGACGTTGACGGCGAGGCGCGAGAGTTCGGCGGCGTAGAGGGGGTTGATTTCAAAGTATATGCGGCCGGAGGGCGCGAGAGTGGTGTCGGCGTAGCGAAGTATGGCGCGGTAGAAGAGGAGCGGGTCGCTGTCGGGCACGAAGAGCGCCGACGCGGGTTCGTGGTCGAGGACGTTCCGCTCCATCGAGGCGCGCTCGCTGTCGGCGATATAAGGCGGATTGCTGACGATTATGTCGTAGCGTTCAGGGCCGGGAACGGCCCGCAGTATGTCCTCCTCTACGAAGTTGACGGGGGCTTTCAGCGCGGCGGCGTTCCCGCGGGCTACGGCCAGCGCCTCCGGGCTGATGTCTATGGCCGTTACCTCGGGGAACGGGAGAAAGCGGCGGAGGGCAATCGCTATGCACCCGGAACCGGTCCCGATGTCGAGCACCCGGAGGTCCTTCGTCTCGCCGTACTCCTTTATTATAAGGTCTACGAGTTCGGCGGTCTCGGGGCGCGGGATGAGGGTCGCGGGGGTTACCTTGAAGTTCATCCCGTAGAAGCGGGCGGTGCCGAAGATGTATTGCACCGGTTCCCCGGCGGCGACCCTGCGGGCGGCTTCGAGCGCCTTGTCGGCGGTGAAAGCGCTGACGGGGTCTCCGTCGCGGATTGCGAGCTGGGTGAGGTCCCATCCCTTGAGGTTGTACATAATTTCCCGGGCAATCGCCGCTGCCTCCCGCTCTCCCGTTTCCGGAGCGATTATGGCGCGCATCCGGCGCAGGAGCGCGTTAAGGGTCATTTCTTCCTCCATACGCTTATTCCAGGGTGATAAGGTGGTCGTAGGGGAAGTCGCGGACGGCGCGGGTGCCGACGACGCTGTCCCACAGCATCGGGGAGACCCCTCCGCCGGGGCGCTTTACGGTGATGTTTTCCTCGGTCAGCAGTTCTCCGGCGGCGATGTCTCGTGCTGCGACGATGCTCTTGCGGGCCACCTCGATATTCGGGCGTTCCGACGTACTTACCCGTTTGTCAGGGGAGCCGAGCGCCTGTTCGATGTTGCGTATGGCCTTTACCATCGCCGCTAACTCAGCGGGGTCGAGGGAGGCGCGGTGGTCAGGGCCGGGGAGGGTCTTGTCGAGTGTGAAATGCTTCTCGATAATCCCCGCGCCGAGGGCTACGGCGGCTACGGGGACCTCGATGCCTACGGTATGGTCGCTGTAACCGACTGTTCCGGCTCCGAGGGAGCGGAGCGCCTCCATGGCGCGGAGGTTGACGTCGCGCATCGGGGTGGGGTACTGGGTGTTGCAGTGAAGGAGGCCGACCATCCGGCGGGGCGTTCCCGCCTGTTCGAGCACCCGCAGCGCGGCTTCCACCTCCGGGAGTTCCGACATCCCGGTCGAGAGTATTACCGGCTGGCGGAGCGCTCCGATTTTGCGGAGATAGGGGAGGTTGGTGATTTCCCCGGAGGGGATTTTCCAAAAGTCCATTCCCAGCGGCGCGAGGCAGTCAATCGAGCGGAGGTCGAAGGGGGTTGACATGAAACGGATCCCCCGGCGGTCACACTCGGCGGCGAGCGGGGCGTAATCGTCGAGCCGCAGGTGGATTTTGCGACACATCTCCAACTGGCTCTCCTCGGCGCCGGTGGTCTCCTTCTGATATTCGGCTTTCGGAGCCACGGTGGATATAACCAGCTCGGGGACCGCGGTCTGGAACTTCACATAGTCGGCCCCGGCCTCGGCAGCGGCCGCGACCATTTCGACAGCCCGGCCGTAGTCGCCGTTATGGTTGACCCCGGCCTCGGCGATTATAATCACCTTCCCCGCAGGGAACAGTTCTTTTTCTGTAGCACTCATGTATTATAGGGTGAAAGGTGAAGGGTGAAAGATGAAGGAGACACTTGATTAACAATTATCTTCACTCAGGCAAAGCCTGATTTTCACTTTTCACTTTGTTCACCATTAATGATTACTGGCGGAAGACCACTTCCTGCATGTAGCGGCAGATTTTGACATCGCCATGCCAGTCGTCGCAGATTCCGGGACGCAGGCCGAGGAGGTCGGAGAGTATCATCAACGGCAGGTCGGCCCCGGCGTGTACGGAGCAGACGGCTCCGCCTCCGAGGCGCGGGTTGATTTCCATCAGCATCAGTCTCCCGTCTGTGGTGTCGCGGAGCATCTGGACCGTCACCGGGCCGCGCAGGCCTGTATGGGCCAGTGTTTTCCGGGCGAGTTCCTCGACCTCCTTGTCGCGGAAAGTAACAGTCGAGGAGACTTCCCCTCCGATGACAACGAGGCGGCGTCGCGGCACGGCGCAGAGGATTGTCCCGTCGTCGCGGCGGACGTAGCAGTCTACCGTGTATTCTTCCCGTTTGGCGACATATTCCTGTATCAGATAGTCCTCCTGGTTGGGGATGTCGGCCAGTTCCGTCGGGCGGTGGAGAATCATTATTCCCTGCGATGCGGAGCCGAAACGGGGTTTCGCGATCATCGGGAAGAAGGCACCGCGCATCGGGTAATCCTTCGGCACAGGGAGCTTCGCGGCGAGGAAGAGGGCGTTGGCCTCCACCTTGTCGAATATTCGGGCCACTTCGGCGGGGTCGGTATGGGTGGCGGCGCGCACCACTCCATTGTCGGAGCGGCGGAAGCCGTCGAGCTTTGCGGCGACCTCTACCGCGGGGTCGACGAAGGGCACGACGATGTCGATTCCCCGGCTGTCGCAGACGCGGCGCAGGTCATCCATCAGCGCCGGGTCGCTCCAGCGCAGTCCGGGGAGGATTTCGGCTATTTCGGCGAGTGGGACCTCGCGGTCAAGCTCGTAGCTGTAAAGTTCCCCGCGGAAACCGAGCCGTGCGGCCGCTGAGAGGAGCATACGTCCAATCGAAACGCGCTTGGCTCCCCCTAAAAACAGGATTCTCAACGGTTTCTGACGTACTTCCCCGCGGTTTTCCATCGCCTCTTCCTCGGCGAACGGGTTAGGGATATCTTCGGGAGCGAGCGCTTCCGAATGAGGTTTGCTTTCAGCTATCATCGGTTGTAGATGTTTGATTTATAGCGCGCCAGGTTTGCCGGATCGGTAAACCAGGCTATCGTGCGGCGCAGGCCCTCGCGGATGTCGACCTGCGGGCGCCAGGGGGTCGCGGCGGTGATTTTGGAGTTGTCGCCGCAGAGGCGGAACACCTCGCTCTTGCCGGGGCGCAGACGCTGGGGATCAACGACGTATTTCGTTTCGGGTGCGTCCATCAGCTCGGCGATGAGCTTCAGGGTGTCGGCCATGGTGATTTCGGTGCCGGTTGAGATATTGAACACGTCCCCCTCGATTCCGTCGGTTTCGGCCAGCGCGAGGAAACCGCGGCAGGTATCCTCGACGTAGTTGAAATCGCGTGTCGGGGTAAGGTCGCCGACCTTTATTTCCCGCTCGCCGTTGGCAATCTGGGAGATAATCGTAGGGATAATCGCGCGGGCGCTCTGCCGCGGGCCGTAGGCGTTGAAGGGGCGGGCGGTGACTACCGGGAGCCCGAAGGCGTTGTAGAAGCTCTTCGCGATGGCGTCGGCCCCGATTTTAGTCGCGGAGTAGGGGGACTGGGGCTGGAGGGGGTGGTTCTCGTCGATCGGGACGTAGCGGGCGGTCCCGTAGACCTCCGAGGTGGAGGTGACAATCAGGCGGTCTACCCCCTTGTCGCGGGCTGCCTGGCAGATGTTGAGGGTGCCGTTGATATTGGTGTCGACGTAGCTTTCAGGGGCTTCGTAGCTGTAGGGAATCGCGATCAGCGCCGCGAGGTGGAATATGGTGTCCACCCCTTCGGCGATGTGGCGGCAGTATGCCGCGTCGCGCACGTCGCCGCAGACGATTTCCAGCCCGTCGTGCTTGATGCCTTCGAGCCATCCCCAGTCGTTGAACGAGTTATACTGGCTCAGGGCCCTTACCTCGATTCCGCGGGAGAGAAGCTCGTCAACGAGGTGCGAGCCGATGAATCCGTCGGCTCCCGTAACCAACGCTTTCTTTATGTTTCTTGCCATATTCAATTCATATAAGGTGAAAGGTCAGCCCCATTTGTGGAGCGTGTAGACTACCCGCTTGCCGTCGGATGTGACATATTCGAGCCGCATCTCCCTGGAACTTTCCGAGATGATTTTCAGGCGTATGCCGGCTGTCTGGGCCGGAAGGAGGAGGACTTCAGGAGGGGTGTAGCGGAATGTCCCCTGGTCGTCAGAGAAGTTGGTGTCTATTATTATGTAGCCGTCCTCTTCGCTCCAGGAGGTGAACACCAGCTGCGGTTCGCCGGTTGGCGGGTTGACGGGGATTCCGTGGTCGTAGAACATATAGGTGAAGGTCAGCGACCCGTGCTGGAACCCCCAGAAGATGTTCCCCTGATACTCGGGATTAGGCTCCCCGTCGATAGTCATCGCGGTCTGTTTCCAGGATCCGAATTTGGAGCCGATGTCGCCGTTGTTGTGGGTGCAGCCGCCCAGGAGGGCGGCGAGCATGGCAGCCATTATTACAAGGCTTCGGAGTATGGTCTTGTTCATTTTTTACCGAATGTGAAAGTTCCCGAATAGCGCACCGCGAGGAGCGCGCCGAAATGGTCGCCGAACATCGAGCCTTTGTCTCCGGCGAGCTGGAGGGCGACTTCAAGCCCTTTGACGGAGGTGGGGCGGTATTTCCCTTCCACCATCACCGAGGTGGAACTTGTCGGCTCGAGCAGGGGTGTGAACGGCGTGCCCCATCCCTTGCGGTAGCCTCCCAGGGCGCGGTAGGCCCACTGTCCTCCGGGGGCTTCCCCCTCGATGCCGACATGGAACCCGCGCACGCGGTTGTTGAGGAATTGCAGACAGCCGTTGGTGTTGTAAATCGGGGAGGGGATGAAGGGGGTGCCGAGCGACATACCGTAATTGGCGAATGAGTTGTACTCGAAATTGTTGTAATAGTCGTCCGCACCGGTCGACTCGCTCCCTTTGGTCGTTCCGGGAAAGTCGTCGGGGTCCCAGTGGTTGGGGCCGCTCTGGTTTGTGAGGTCGATGTACTCGACAACCGCGCCACTGACCCATCCGGGAGCCGCGGCCTTGTATTCCAGGCCCCAAAGGCCGTCGAAACCGTTCATGAAGCCGATGCCGGAGCCGTTTTCAAAGGGTTTTTGCAGGTAGGCCCTCAGCGTCGCGTTGTTTCTCAGACGGTAGCGGAAAAAGATGTCCCACGAACCGAGAGAGCTTCCGGCGTAGTATTCGGCTCCGCCGTCGGTCGGCACGAGCATCTTCAGGAACATTTTCGGGCCGCGCGACAGATGGGTCACGTTGGTGACCTCCCCCTTCTCATAGGTGGCTGTCGTTCCGCCGAAGAATCCGGCCGACTGCATGCCGACTGTCACCGAGAAGGGCATCGACGGCTTGGTGCGGAAATAGAGGCGTTTGTAGGTGTAGAGCGCCCCGGTGTTGATGTGGTAGTTGTAGTAGTTGTAACGCTTCTCGTTATACTTGTTGTCCATCATCTTCCCGTAGGAGATTTCGCCCTGGAGCTGTACCCATCCGTTGATCCAGGGGATGTCGGTGAAGTCGAGGAATCCGGCGCGTACCTCGGGGATAGGGCGGGCGTTGGCGCTGTGGGTCATGTCGCCGCTCGACAGCGAGTTGTCAAGCAGCGCCGAGCCGCGCTCCTTCATGCCGACCGACAGGAACAGCGAGCGGTATTTAACTTCGCCGTAGAGCTGCTGCACCCATGCCGCGGCTGGTTGTTCGGGATTCCAGTCCCAGGGACTCATTCCGGCCTCTTCCATTCCGGCGCAGTAACCGAGATAGTCGGTAGAGCTGCCGTAGCCGCCGATGAAGTCGGCTCCGAAGCCGTAGGAGAAACGCTTCGAGCGGTCGATATCGCGGCTGACCCCGATGCGGAGCAGGGCGTTGCCGCTCTGAGTGACGGTGCCGTAGCGGTTGGCCGACATATAGTAGGGGGCGAAATTTCCCCCGCCGAATGAGCCGAGCAGGCCTCCGTGGTAGTCCACGGAGTATTCGGCGCTGGCGGTTCCCGCTGCCAGCAGGGCCGCTATGGCCAGGAGCCGTGATTTATTGCGGATAGGTGTCATCGTATCTGAAAGTCTCGATGTGGCGTTGTTTCTTCTCCTCGAAAATGTCGTCGATAGTCAGGAAGATGCCGGTCTCCTCCACGTCGCCGAACTCGTCGTTGATTGCCGTACCGAAAATCTTCATTGTCGGCGAGAGGGTCATGTAGGCGTTGACAAGGGGTGGTATGTTTATGCCGTGGCGGCGGATTTCGCCGTTGAGGGTGATATAGTCGTCGTGAAAGTTGTCGCTGTTGAGAATCTCGGCGAAACGGGCGGTGTCGGGGCGCGTCTCGAGGGGATGGAAGGGACGGGCCAGGTTTTCCGGATCGGGGAAATGCTTGTTCAGGAAGTAGAGCAGCAGGTCGCGGCATTCGCGCTCGTAGCTGGGGTACATCGTGAACTTCCCGAAGAGGTATTTGATTTCGGGATGGAGCACTGTCAGTGCCCCCAGGCCGTCCCAAAGGTTGTCAAGGGCGAAAATCGCCTTGGCTCCGACGCGGGTCGACTGGTATTCGAGCCTCACGAAGGAGCGCCCCAGTTCGATTGTACGCGGAAGCATCTCCTTTATGAAGCGCTCGGAGAAGTCAAACATGTGGGAGGTCGCGATGCGGGGACGGCCGTCGGGGGTA
Source organism: uncultured Muribaculaceae bacterium (assembly GCA_910585755.1). Classification (GTDB taxonomy): domain Bacteria; phylum Bacteroidota; class Bacteroidia; order Bacteroidales; family Muribaculaceae; genus UBA7173. Next base: position 7,661 of record CAJUFH010000027.1, read on the forward strand.
AACCGTATGTCTTTGCCGAGGATGAAGCGGTAGCCCCCGGTGATGATTCTCTCCTGCGGGCTCCATACGACGAGCTGGCGGCAGGGAGGATCCATCAGGTCGTACTGGTCTATGTCACATTCCTTGCCTGTCCCGCCTCCGGCTGTGCGGAACGCGATTTCGCGGAGGCGGCCGATCTCGCGCATCACGGCGGGAGCCTCGCGGCCGTCGATTATGTAGATTTCGTTGCCCCCCTTGTTGGTCTGCCTCAGGAAGCGTCCTTCCGACAGCTCTTTCTCGATAAGTTCGGTTTCAACGGGGGGTATTATGGGTTCTGCCATAAGTTAATGGGGTGTGGATTCAAGATTGATCGGGGGATTGACTGAGTCGTCGTCAAGCAGGTAGGTCAGCGAGCGTATTGAGTTGGCCGACCCTTGCGCGTCCTTTCCTCCGGCCACGGAGTTCCAGGGAATCCGGGCGCCGACGGTTATCGTGAACCGTTTGCCCCGGGCCTTGAATACCTCCTGCGGAAGATAGACCATCTCGATGTTGAATGGTATGCGGAGGAGTTTGCGGTTTCGGGCAACCTTGTAGAAGTGGTCGGAGTTCTGTCCGCTGAAATGGAGGGGCATTATGTCGCGGTGGTGCTGTATGGCCTTGTTGACGAACATCTTGTGCCATTTGAGGTCGGCTACCGTATTCACGCGCTTCCCCATATACGACGACTTGTGAAGCCTGGAGCACAGCCCTGCCGGGAAGATTATTACCGGGTCGTTTCCAGCGAAGGCTTCCTCTATGGCCGCTGCCGCGCGGCGCGACTGCGCCCCGTGCTTGTTAATCGGGAGAAAGACGTCGTTAAGGGGCTTGATTGCCATCAGCAGGTCGTTGACGATAAACCAGATCTGTCCCCCGAAATGGTTCTGCAGGACATCAATCAACGCCATGCCGTCGAGACCGCCGAGGGGATGGTTGGAGACGAAGACCACCCGCCGGTCCTCCTTCGCCGGGAGGCGCTCGGCGTTTCTGACGTCGATGCCTATCTTCAGCGAGCCGAGCACGCCGCGGCAGAAGTCAGCCCCGGTCAGCCCGCGGTTCTCTTCGAGCAGGCGGTTCATTTCGTCCTGGCAGATAGTGCGCTCCAGCCATCGCACCATCCTTGTGGGAATCAGTCGCGACAGCCGCGGGACGCGCTTGCGAAGCACCTCTGCCACGTCGAGTCTTATGCTGTTGTCAGCTAACATAGCGCGAAAATACTAATTTTTGCTGTAACAGCGATGTAATTACCCGCTTAATTGTTACTTTTGCGGAAAGTTTCAAGTGGCTTTTGCTAAAAATCAGACGTAATTTCGCGGCTTATGAGTATGGCAGACAAGGCGGCGTCGTGGGCCGGAGCGTTAGGCGCTTCGCTTAAATCGCTGGCTAAAATAGCGTTGCAGACGAGGCGGTGCGCCGTTCCGCGCCGTTCGAGCGGGAACGATACCCTGGTGGTGCTGGGTAACGGGCCGTCGCTCCGCGGCGTGCTCGACAGCGGTTCCGCGGCGTTGGCCCGCTATCCCCTCATGGCTGTCAACTTCTTCGCCAATACTCCTGAGTTTCAGGTATTGAACCCCGAATATTACGTCCTGGCCGACCCGCATTTCTTCCGTAATCCCGACGACGCGAATGTGGCCCGGCTTATAATGAACCTCGCGGCTGCTGACTGGCCGATGACCCTGTTTGTGCCCGCTACGGCGAATATGCCGGAACTGCCTGATGGAACGAAAGTTAACGTCTGCCGGTATAACTGCGTCGGGGTTGAGGGCTTCGGATGGCTTGAACGGCTCGCCTTCAACAGCCGAAGGGGTATGCCGCGCCCGCGTAACGTGCTGATACCCTCTATAATGCTGGGCTTGTGGATGGGTTTCCGCCGTATCTATCTTCTCGGGGCCGACCATTCCTGGCTCGGGTCGCTCGCGGTTGACGAGCAGAACCGCGTGGCTACCGTGCAGCCCCATTTCTATAAGGAGGATGACCGGGAGCTGTCGCGCATCAAGGCTGAGTATATAAAGAGACCGCTCCACGACGTGCTCCGAGGTTTCTACCTCGCCTTCAAATCGTATCATACGATCGAGCCTTACGCCCGCTCAATAGGGGCGACGGTCTACAACGCCACCCCCGGCTCTTTCATCGACGCCTTCGAGCGCGCCCCGCTTCCGGGCGGCCATCAGACACCGAACGAACAGAAGTAGAACATCATTATGGGAGATACTTACCATACGCTCGCCGCGTCGGCCGAGGCGTCTCTGACCGAGAAACGGAGCCGTTTCCTCAGCTTCGCCATACCTGTCACTACCGCCGAGGAGGCCCGCGATGCGGTCAAGCGCTTCTCCAAGGAGTATTTCGACGCGCGCCACGTCTGCTGGGCGTATATGCTCGGTTCCGAGCGCCTTGACTTTCTGAGCAACGACAACGGGGAGCCCTCCGGGACGGCGGGCAAGCCTATTCTCGGCCAGATTAACTCGTTCAACCTTACGGACCTGCTGATTGTCGTGGTGCGCTATTTCGGTGGCATCAAGCTCGGTACGCCGGGCCTGATCGCGGCCTACCGCGAAGCAGCGCGCCTTGCGATTGAGGCGGGAGAGATAATCGAGTGCCACAAGAAAGAGACCATCACCTTCACGTTCCCCTACCTCGCGATGAACGACGTCATGAAGGTCGTAAAGAATCCGGAAATAACAATCGTATCGCAGACCTTCGACAACTCCTGCGAGATAACCCTCTCAGTCCGCGCCGATTCCGCCCCCGCTCTCGCCTCCCGCCTCTCCTCCATCTCCGGCGTCACCCTCCGCTAATTATTCAAATTGCTATCAAATACATTCGCATTCATTCAAAAACAATAATGCTATGGCAAAAATCACAGTAAATAACACCGAGGTCAATATCGTAAAAGTAGATGGCGAAGACTATATATGCTTGACGGATATGATGCGTGTCAAGGATGGAGAGTTTTTCATAACCGACTGGCTACGAAACCGGAATACCCTTGAATACATTGGCATTTGGGAGAAGGTGTATAATCCCCGTTTTAATTATGGCGAATTCGCCATAATTAGGAATAGTGCTGGTCTCAATAGTTTCAAAATTAGTGTCAAAGAATTTGTGGCGAGAACAAATGCGATAAGCCTTCAGGCAAAAGCCGGTCGCTATGGAGGTACATATGCTCATAAGGATATCGCTTTTGAGTTTGCTATGTGGATTAGCCCTGAGTTCAAAATCTATATCGTGAAAGAGTTCCAGCGGCTTAAAGCAGAGGAACAACGACTATTGGGCTGGTCGGCAAAGCGAGAATTGTCGAAAATAAATTACCGCATACATACTGACGCCATAAAGCAGAACCTTATCCCCTCAGAAGTTACCTCGACTCAGGCGTGTATGATATATGCAAATGAAGCCGATGTGCTTAACGTTGCAATGTTCGGTGTAACTGCAAAGCAATGGCGGGAGAATCACCCTGATTTAAAGGGCAATATACGCGATTACGCCTCAATCAACGAGCTTATCTGCCTATCTAATATGGAAAATCTCAATGCGGTCTTCATCGAGCAGGGCATAACGCAGAGTGAAAGGCTGGTTAAACTCAATAAGATTGCCATTCATCAGATGAGCATATTGGAAAGCAGCGCCAACGATAGAAAATTGCTGCAATGAAGAGCTATAAAAAAATAGAGAATATTTCAGGCTGTTGAGGATTAGAATAATACGTTATATTCCATATAGTCCATTCTGATTTGCGGGGAGGTCTTTGTGGGAGAAGTAGTTGGTGGAGATGATGATGTCGGCGATGTTGTAGCCCTCCTTTGCGTGGGCGATTTCTTGGGGGGTGGCGGTTGAGGCGTCGCCGATGACTTCGCCGGCGGGGGTGACGGCGAAGGGCTTTTTGCCGGGGTCGAGGATGCTGCGGCCCATACCGCGCCAGGGATAGCTGTCAAGTCCGGCCAGGTCGAGCAGGGTCGGGTAGAGGTCTATCTGGCCGAGAACCCCGTCGTATTTCAGCCCGACAGGCGAATTGACCGCGATCAGCGGGGTAAACTGCCCGGCTGACATAAAGGAGGCTATCTCGGCGTCCTTCAGCCATTCGGCGCGGTCGGCTCCGATTCCCTCGTGGTCGCCGGTTATGACAATCATCGTGTTGGCGAACTTGGGGTTGGAGCGTATGCGGTCAACGAATGTCCCGATAGCCCGGTCGGTGTAGTTGGCGACCTCCATATAGCGTTTCAGACGTTTGGGGAAACGCTCGTCAATGGTAATCTGCCGCAGGGAATCGGGAATGATGAAGGGGCTATGGCCGGAATAGGTAACGATTTGCAGAAGAGTGTGGCCGTCGGTCTTGAACAGGTCCTCGGTTTCTATCCGTTCGGCGCTCTGGCGCAGCAGCGAGTGGTCGCCGAGGCGCTTGCGCGGCCCGGTAGCCGCGTCCAGGTTGAAGTACGGCTTGTCGAGAAGCATGTCGATACCGAAGTCCTGCGCCGCGACGGCCGCGTTCCATACAATCTTCTTGTCGACGGTGAAGCTGGCGCTCAGTCCGTCGGCGTACTTGTGCTTCCAGGCTTTGTCAAGCGAGGCGTAAGTCGTATGGGGGAAGCGGTGGCTGTAAGAGCCGTAAGCGACGGGGAACAGACCCGTGTGCATCAGCAGTTGGGCGTCAATCGAGCGGGCGCCGCGCACCTGCGTCAGCATATTCGGGGCATAGAGCGTGCTGTCTTCAGCGACCAGGCGGTTTAGGTTCGGAGTGATTTCGATACCATCTATTTCAGTGCCGATTACCCAGCTTTCCAGCGATTCGGCGAGGATTATAATGATGTTGTCGGGCGGTGTGATTGAGGCCTTTACGGAATCGGGAACTGTTGATTCTGGTTGCGAATCGAGCCATGTCTCGATTCGCTCTTCCACCTCTGGTGTAAGAGCGGAGGTTCCGTAGACTTGTTCAAAAACCCATGTTGCAGGTATGGTATATACAGCCGCTCCGCAAGTGACGTGGCTCTGAATAAGGCCCTCGTATGCTTTTTTGAATCCCCCTTTGAATGTTATCCATCCGGCCACGATTATTCCTGGAATCAGAAAAAGGAGGCTAAGGACCTTTGCAAAATGTTTCGTTTTGCCAGCCAGCACTTTCTTGACGGAGGTATGTCGGATGATGAATGCCAGTACTATCGTTGTCAGCGGGAAAAGTATGTCGGACCAGCGCAGGGATTCAACAACGCTGCCGGTGAAGTCGGCCAGGTTTCCGGCAAGGAGGTAGCTTGAGAAGGGGATAACCGTGTAATAGGTCCTGGAATACATCAGGTTGGCGACGAGCCACGCGTCGACCGCCAGGCTGATTCCGATAATCCATCCGCGGGAGCGTATTCCGAGCAGCGGGGCCGCCAACAATGTCGCGAGCATCAGTTTCGTAAGGTAGCCGAGCGGGAACTGGAAGCCGGAGAAAGTCGTGGCGAACGCCCAGATAAGGTCGAAGAGAAGGAACTTGAAATACAACGTTCCTATGAACCAGGCGAAGAGCTGCTTGGCGGATAGCTGTCCGTTTTTTATTTGGAGCATAATTGCGGAAAAATAAATGCGTTAGTTTATAGCTGCGAGGAAATTACGCAAAGTCAGTAGAGAGACGAGCTTTTCGCGCCGCTTGTCCTTGAATTTGCTGGCATATCTGTTGGCGTTCTGAATAATTTCACGCGCCTCGGCAGGATGGGTGAGATAGTATTCCGCCTTTTCCTCCAGGTCGGAAAAGTCATCCGCGACTTCGACATAATGCTCGCCTGGGCGAAGCGTCCCCTCCATAAACCAGGTTTCGTAGCGCATCCGCGGAGTGACGGCAAGCGAATTGGAGTTCATAATCCATTTCAGATTGGAAGCGACATCGTTACCTTCCAATGCCATAATTAGTTTTGATTCAAGTTGTTGCCACAAAGTTAACTTTTCGCAGTGCCAGTCTTCGTGGCCCGGAACCATGTCAATTGCCCCGGCATCAATTCCTTTTTTGCCAAAGAATTGGTCCATAAAGGCTATTCTATTCGGCTTCCCGTTTATTTTGCCCCGGAACAATACGTTGTCTTTCTTATCCTCGAATCGGAGTCTGTCATTCGGAAAAATAAAGTGACGTACTTTGTCAAGATTTAGAAGCACGGAATTGGCGTTTTCCCCGGCAATCGGGCGGCTCTTTACGATGGCCGGAATCTCAGGAGTATATGTGATATCCCCCGGGAGAAAATTGAGCCGTAATTCAGGAGCGAAATAACGGGCATATTCCATTATGTCGTGGTAATAGACCTTTTGGCGTGTCGGTTTCGCCTCTCCAATTGTCGTGCGGCGTATGGCGCTATGTATGAGGGGAATATTTTCCCATCTGTTGCAATCCGTTCCGGAAATTTTGCAATAATATGATGCTCTTTGGTGAATTTCATCCGCATCGGGCCGCTTTTCGATTTCCAAAAGCAGCTTGTCGAGTTTTCCGCGAAGCAGTCCGGACGGAATTAACTCCCGGAAATTCGCATTGAGGTAGTATTTCCATTTCGGATTTTTACCGCTGTTGAAAATCATTTGTAAGTTTGGCATAAAAAGCTGTGTTTTGGATAGAGGTCAATGGGGCTGTGTGGCGGCTAAGGAGAGTACTGAGATTTTCGCAGTCGGGGCGGCGCGGTGGAGGGCGGCGCAGCAGGCGAGGATTGTGGCCCCGGTCGTTATCACGTCGTCTACGACGAGGATGTGGCATCCTCCGAGTTCGACGGCTTCCGGGATAGCTGAATATGTGTCGCGTACGTTTCGCTGGCGTTCCTCGGCGTGCTTTCTCGTCTGGGTCGAGTGGGGTTTCGCGGCGAGGTATTCGCCGACTTCGATTCCGGCGGCCTCGCCGATTGCGTCGGCTATCTCAAACGCCTGGTTGTACCCGCGCCGGAAGAGCTTGCCCTGGGCCATCGGAACGGGAACAACCAGGTCTATGTCGTCGAAGAAGCGGACCCCCTTCAGCGTGGCGGCGTATTCTCCGGCCAGAACGCGGTCGATTTCAGGACGGTTATTGTATTTGGCCCGCTGGATAAGCCCGGCATAAGCCGAATCCTTGTCGTAGCGGAACATGGCTACCGCCGTCTCGATCGGTGCGTCGCGGCTGACGAGTTTCATCGTCAGCGGGTTTTCGCGCTGGGCGTGGTAGCCGGTGTACGGCATCTCGCCCCGGCATTGGAGGCACATCAGGATTTCTCCCTTCACCAGCGTGCGGCCGCAGATTTCGCAAGTCCGGGGGAAGAGCAACCCGCGCAGGTCGTATAACCAGTCTTTCAGTGCGGCCATATGGTTATTATTCAGTATGCTGGGCTGTCAGAGAGGCTTAGAACGGGGATACTATCGGTCGAAGAATGGTGATTTCGACGAGGCGGAAACGGGGATGGCGAAATACTGGCGGCACTCTCCGTCATGGGTATTGAGCAACCCGAGGCGCTGCGCTCCCATTCCGGCCGAGTACATGACGCGGGTATCTACCCGGCAGTCGGCGGCGGTTGCGGCGGCGGAGCCGATCGCTATGCCGATATCAACGCTGTTGAAAACGCAGGGGACATTGCCCGGTTTGTCGGCGCAGGTCGGGGATCCGCAATGGCCGCAGTTCAGTCCCATCGGCTGCGGCCGCGTCGCTATTACCACTACCGCGTCGGCCTTGAGGATATTCGCCGCGTCGCGCTGGAACACGGGGCGTCCCGTCTCCTCGAAAAGGAGCAGCATCGCGTCGGAGAGGCGCTTGATGTCCTCCCCTTCGACTACGCAACATTCAAGAATGTCGACCCCGCGGGCCTTGGGGGCGGTGCGGGCTGCGGTCATCATTTTGCGGGCGGCTTCGAGCACCCTCTCCCGGCGGCTGTCTCGTTCGTTTATAATCATTGGAATAGATTATGATATTATTAGTCTACGATGAGCATCGCGTCGCCGTATGCGCCGAAGCGGTAACCCTCCTTGACGGCCTCGTGGTAGGCGCGCATAACCAGGTCGTAGCCGCCGAACGCGCAGGTCATCATCAGCATCGTGGAGTAGGGGAGGTGGAAGCCGGTGACGAGGGCCGTGGCGACGGTGAAGGTATATGGAGGGAAGATGAACTTGTTGGTCCAGCCGGTGTAGGTCTTCATGTGGCCACCCATGCTTACCGCGCTGGCTATGCCGCGGAGCGTCGAGGTACCCACGGCGCATACCTGCTTGCCGTCGTCCTTGGCCTTGTTGACCATTTCGACCAGCTCCTCGCTGACGTTCATATCCTCGGAGTCCATACGGTGTTTGGTAAGATCCTCGACGTCGATTTCGCGGAACGCTCCCAGACCGCTGTGGACGGTCAGGAATCCCTGTTCGACCCCTTTGATTTCAAGGCGCTTCAGCAGCTCGCGGCTGAAATGCAAGCCGGCAGAAGGGGCGACTACGGCTCCTTCGTTGCGGGCGAAGATGGTCTGGTAGTCCTCGGCGTCCTGCTCTTCCGGCTCGCGCTGGATATATTCGGGGAGGGGGGTCATTCCGAGCTTGAAGAGGTTAGCCTTGAACTCTTCGTGGGAACCGTCGTAAAGGAAGCGGAGGGTGCGGCCGCGGGATGTCGTGTTGTCGATAACCTCGGCGACCATCGACTCGTCGTCGCCGAAATAAAGTTTGTTTCCGATACGGATTTTGCGGGCGGGCTCGACGAGCACGTCCCATAATTTGTGTTCCTCGTTGAGTTCGCGGAGGAGGAACACCTCGATTTTGGCCCCGGTCTTCTCCTTGTTGCCGTAGAGGCGTGCGGGGAACACGCGCGTGTCGTTGAACACCATCACGTCTCCTTCGCCGAAGTAGCCGAGGATTTCCTTGAATACCTTGTGCTCGATTTCGCCGGTTTTGCGGTGCACGACCATCAGGCGGCACTCGTCGCGCGCGGTAGCCGGGCGTTGTGCGATTAATTCGTCGGGAAGTTTGAATTTGAACTGGGAAAGTTTCATTTCTGTAAGATATGATGATGTTGTTTTATTCTTCGGTTATCTCTTCTTCTGTAGCCGCTTCAGCGGGGTGGCGGGTGTTGTTACGCTGGGCGAAGGTCAGGATGTCGGCGCGGTGGCGGAGAGGGGAGTCGCTTTCTTCCGTCTTGCGGGGGAGGAGCGGGGCTACCTGGATTGTCTCTCCGTTCTCGCCGGTTACCTCCATCGGGGCTGTGAGGATTATGTCGGCGGCCCGGTCGGGGGGAAGAGCCTCCTCGATGGTATGCGAGCCGACGCGCGTGCGGCGCAGGGCTGTCAGATGGGCGCCGCTGCCGAGGGCTGTCCCTATGTCGCGGGCGAGGGCCCTAATATAGGTGCCTTTTGAGCATACGACCCTTACTTCCAGTTCTGTCGGCTTGAACGACAGCAGCTCCAGCTCGTCGATTACCAGTATTTTGGGCTTCAGCTCAACTTCCTGGCCGGTGCGGGCCATCTTGTAGGCGCGGTGGCCGTCGACCTTGCAGGCGGAATATGCCGGTGGCACCTGCTCTATGCGGCCTCGGAATCGTCCGAGCGCCTCCAGGGCCAGTTCGCGGGTGATATGGTCTGTAGGATAAGTCGCGTCGATTTCTGTCTCGAGGTCGAAGGAGGGGGTTGTGGCCCCCAGGGCGATTGTCGCTATATACTCCTTGACGCCGCTCTGCAGCTCGTCGATGCGTTTGGTGGCTTTGCCGGAGCATACGATCATGACCCCTGTCGCGAGGGGGTCGAGGGTTCCGGCATGCCCTACCTTTATTTTCTTTATTCCGGCATGCCGCAGACGGGAGACCAGCGCCGAACGCAGTTTCTTTACCACGTGGAACGACGACCATCCCAGCGGCTTGTCGATTACCATTATTTCTCCTTCGAGCGGATTCATCGGTTGGCAGTTTGGTTACGGGACTATTTACCAGCAGATGCAGAGTACGCCGACGATAACGCAGTAGATTGCGAACCATACCAGGCCTCCGCGCTTGACAAGCTCAATCATCCATTTGCAGGCCAGACACCCTACGATGAAGGAGGCCAGGAAGCCGACGGCCATGGGGAGGAAGCCTATCGGGGAGTCGGCTCCGTCGCCTCCGAGGAGTTTGACGATATCGAGCAGCGCCTCGCCGAGAATCGGTATGATTACCATGAAGAAGGAGAACTGGGCTACCTCGGAACGCTTGTCGCCGAGCATTATGCCCGTGGCGATGGTGGTGCCGGAGCGGGAGAGGCCCGGAAGGACCGCTACCGCCTGGGAGCATCCTATGATGAAAGCGTCCCACCAGGAGATGGAGCGCCCTTTTTCGGCGGAAACGACATGGGAAGCGCCGTTGCCGCTGGCGGCTGTATAAGTGCGGGTGAAATACGCGAAGGCGAGCAACAGGGCGGTTACGCACAGGCAGATTCCGACCGTCATAAGATCACCGCCGAAAAATCCTTCCACATAGTCCTTGAAGAACACTCCGACAATCCCAACGGGTACGCAGGAGAGCAGGATTTTCCAGACATAAGTAGTGTTGGCGTCGCGGCGGAAAGTGAAGAAGGAGGTGCAGAGAGGCACGAACCGTTTCCAAAGCACCACGATGGTGGAGAGCACGGTCGCGACATGGAGCACCACGTCGAATTGCAGGGAGTCGGCACCAGAAAGCTTCAATCCGAGAATTTCGCGGAAAATTTCCAGATGTCCGCTGGAGCTTATGGGGAGATATTCGGCCAGTCCCTGTACGATGCCGAGAATCAGAGCGTCTAACCAGTCCATATTAAATAGTTGAAATGCGGCGACACGCGCGGCATACGCAGCCGGAAGCGCGCCACCGCCGATGTCGGGCGATTATTTGTTACTGTCGGTGGTTTCTTCCGATTTCTTTCCGGGGCGCAGGATAATCGAGACGCCGAGGGCGATAAAGCCGAGGAACGCGATTGTAGGCCCTACGACGATGCGTCGCGCCGAGAAGATGTCGGGGTTGAACTGGACCTCGGTCGACGAGCCGCCGAGCATGAGGAGGAAACCTATGACAATCAGCAGGGCGGAGGCGCCCATCAGTATGAAATTGCGTTTTCCGAGAGGGAACTGCGAGGCGCTCTCGCGCTCTATGCGGTTTTCTTTATTGGAAGCCATTTTCAGAAATAAAGGATTGTAACGGATGAGGGGAAATTTTGGGGAGGGAGGTCAGTCGAACATATCGTCGTAGCTGGCGCGGAGGTAGCGGTTGGTCGCGAACACCGCAGCGAGGGCGCAAATCGCGACACCGATTACGAGCACGGCCGCGAACACAACCGCGAGCGTGCCCCAGGGGAGGAGCGAGTCCATGGCGGGGTCGAGGGTCTTGGCCCAGCCGACGAGGAGGGCGAGGAGCCCGCAGGCGAATACTCCGGCGATTACTCCCTGAATGACGTTGGAAACCAGGAAGGGGCGGCGAATGAAGGAGCCTTTGGCCCCGACGAGCTTCATCGTGTGGATCAGGAAACGCCGGGCGTAGACGGTTAGGCGCACGGTATTGTTGATGAGCACGAAGCTGATCAGGAGCAGCGCGGCGGCGATGATTAGTAGTATGGTGTTGAGCATCCGCGCGTTTCGGGCGAGGTTACCAACCATTTCCTTGTTTACGGACACCTCTTCGACCTCCGGCTTGGCTTCCCAGGAAGCGGCGAGCCGGGAGATGCTGTCGACGTCGGCGTAGACCGAGGTTACCCGGATGTCAATCATCGGCGCGTATGGGTTCACGCCCAACAGTTCGACCAGTTCGGCTCCTTCGCCCTGGGTCTCTTCGGCCATTACCTGGTCGGCTGTGAGATAGGTGAAGCCTGAGATATAGGGGGCGTTGGCACATTCGGCCTGAAGCCGTTCGGCGGCGCCCGGCGCGACGCTGTCGCGGAGCACCACTGTGAAACCCATTTTCTCTTTTACCTGGCGGTCGATGCCGCTGTACGTTATGTTGATAGCCGCTACGAGGCCGAGGATGAAGAGGACGAGCATTACCGAGATGGTGGAGGTCACTCGGTCGCCGATTCCGGCTGTGCGGTGGTGGTTTTGATTCTCCATAAAATGTGTACGGAGCCATTCCCGGCTGCCGTTCTGCCCGGTATACGGGCGTTGGCGGCAACACAAATGGCCCTACTGACGCTAATTTCGTGCAAAATTACAACATCGATATCCCCTTGTCAATGTTTTTTATATTAAAATTCCCTAAAAGCCGTCCGTTACGTCAAGACCGCTCTAAAAAGTATAGTCCAAGCCGACGTTCAGGTAGACGTTGTAGGTGTTCATGTCAATCTTGCGCACGGATTTCCTCAAAACGCTTTCCAGACCCCATTGCAGGCCGGCGCGCACTCCGAGCCCTCGGAACACGCGGCGGGAAGCGGCGATTGTCAGGCCGTAGTCGAAACGGCTTAGGTCAGAGGAGTAGTCGTATTCAGCGCAGTCAATCCCGATCGCCGCGTGCATGGGGGTCTCCCGAATCTGGCCGCTGTGGACCAATCCGGTAAATTCGCGGTCTACGGCGACCGCGAAGTAGACTCCGGCATCGAAACGCCAGTCGCGGACAGGCCGGAACACAGCGGTCAACGGAATGGAGATATAGCTTATGTTCGTGGTGTTCTTTATGTTGCCGGTGAAATAGCCAGTGCGTGTGCCGGTAGCGTTTCCGGCGAGGATGTTCATTGTCAGATGGTAGTTGCGGGCGCTGATGCCGGTCTCCATCCCGACAGTTTCGTATCCCGCCCCTAAGGCGAGCCCCCACTTCTCAGACACCATCCTGGCGGCATCCACCGAGACCGCAAAGTGGGCGTCGGGATTGTAACTTCTGATTTTCCTGATTTCGGCCGGGAGCCCCATAGGAGTTGTCCCCCCGATGTTGTAAGCGGCGGTTACGCGGAGATCGACCGCTCCCCGGGATATGGCGGAAGCGGCCGCAGGGCATAAGGCGAGAAGCGCCAGGTATGAAATAGCTTTCTTCATGTCGCGTCGTGCTGGTTAGTCGTAAAGTGTTATTTCGACCTCGTCAACAACCAGGGTGCTTTCCGGGGCTCCGTCGTAAACGTCGCCGTCGCGGCTTGAGGAGAATATCACAGCCAGGTTGTAACCCCCGGCGCGAAGCAGCGTCGGGTCAATATCGGCTGTGTAAACAAACGGGATGTCGAAAGAGGCGAACGACTCCCCGGGGGTGTCGACGGCAGCCGCCTCGTCGAGTTCGGCTCTTGCCACGATTGCCGGGCTGTTCTTGATAGTGAAGCCGTTGAGGTGTTCTACGCCATTGTCCGTGCGGTAGAGCACGGCCTGGATTTTGCAATGGTCGGGCTGTCGGGAGGCGAGAGTCAGCCCCCCGGAGCGGTATTTGAATTTGCCTTTGAAACGTTCGGGCCGGGACATGAACGGGAGGCCGAACTGAGTCGATTCCTTAGGCTCGCGCATTGAAGAGTCGAAAACGCCGATGAACAGGTTCCCCGCGGCTATCGGGCGGTCGATCTGGCCGGTGAGGCGCGTTACGAGCTTTGCGGCCGCGGCGCCGGCATACGATTCCGTGGTGGGCTGGGTCGGGAAGGCCGTGAAGTCGTCGTTCTTGTTGGTCAGGAAGCTGTACGCGTCGTTGCCGCAGGCCCATATGTTGAGTTCTGCGGGGGTGCCGTAACCGTCGCGCGTCTCGTAGGGAATCTTATAGCGGGCGCGTTCTGGCTGTTTCCAGTTGTCAAACCCGTAAGTAGTCGGGAGATTGCTGAAACGGACAGTAACCGTATAGGTCTTGTGCCATTTGCTGTCCTCGCTAATGACGGTGAACTGCCGGGGGGCGGTATAGTCGGTGACTTCTGCCGGATCGGGGGTGATTTTGGCACCCTCCGACAGGGTATAGGTAAGGCGCATGTCGGCAAGGTCGGTGCCTGGAGCAGCGTAAATATCTATTATCTCCGCGTTTATATTGATGGAGACGTTCAATATGTCGTCGGCCTGGGAGGAAACGCCTGTGATGTCAACCTCTATGTTAGGCATCTCATCCTTGACGCACCCGGAGAGAGTGGCGCCAAGGATGAGACACGATAAGACGTATGATAGTTTGTTTTTCATTCAATTGGAGGGAGCAGTCGGGGTCAGTTGGCCTGAGGTTGGCGGAGTTGGATTTTGCCGTTTGCGGCGATGAAGTCGGCGGCAGAGATTTTCTTGCCAGTCGCGCCCCACTGCCCGAGGCCGAGTACGCAGATGTATTTCGCGGGGTTCTCCATCGGGTTCACGCCAGGGCCTACGGGGTCGAGCTTGCGCAGCGAGTGGGGGTAATCATCGGCAAACACCATGTTGCGATACAGTACCATCACGCCGTCGCCCCATTCCTGTCCGTTCCATTCGAGGATGTTGTAGCCGGCGGCCTCAGCGACAGCCTTTACGTTCGCGTAGTCGGGAGCGTTCTTGTCGGCAAGAATATAGTTGGCGAATCCGTCGGCATCGATTTTAGTCTGGTAGTCGCTGATCGCCAAGGGAGTATATGTGTCGGAATTACCGACGCACACAGACCAGTATCTCATGTCGGCGGTTGCGAACTCGCCGACGTTTTTGGGGTAGGAGGGTGCCTTGAAGTTGAACACCATCACGTTCTCCGGCTCCAGCACGTTGCGGGTATAGCAGTATTCAGCGGGACCGTTGGGGTAAGCGAACGCGAACGGCGCGCGGAAGAACAGCAGGTTGGGGGTGGAGGAAAAGGCGGCCGCGGGGAGCTGCATATCGCCGCGGAGACCGCTCATCTCGCGTTCAGGGGTGGCAACGAGCTTGCCGGTTTTCAGGTCGAGGCCCTTTATCACAGGCATGCCGACTCCTCCCTGAATCCCGTTCTCGGGGATGTAGTAGCGAAGGATTGTGCATACTTTCTTGACATCGGCGTCAAACCAGACAATGTTTTTCTTGCCGTTGCTGACGGAGGCCGGGGCATCGGTCGGCAGTATGTGGATTGTGTACTTACGGCTGCCGGCCGCAGAGGTGAGGAATGGGTTGACGGAGCCTTCGTCGGGCACTATGTCCACATCCATAAGGCTGAACCCCCGCTCGCAGTAGCTGGTCTGCTCGTCATCGTCGTAGACATTGTAGCTCAGGAAGCGGGAATCGGGGAACTCGCCTTCGATAACCAGTCCGAGGTCGGGATTCTTCTCAGCGTCGAAGGTGTATTCCCAGTAATACGCGAAATGGTCGGGATAGAACTGGAGGGTCATATTGTCTCCGCGGAGCACGTCGCCCCACATATCGGTGTATTCGACGGGTTTGTTTCCATTGTCGTTATTGTCGTCGTCGCTGCAGGCAGCGATTCCAAAAGCGACAGCAGGAGCTGCGGCCAGCATCGCTATCTGTTTCAGAGTTGGAAATTTCATGTGATTTTATGTGTTAGTGATTGGATAGACGCGAAGTTAGACTTTTTGTGAGGATTTAGCAACAATTATCCCTTTTTGGCCAATTATAAGGCCTATGTCGCCTATTGAGCGAGTTCGCAGAGGAGGGTGGCGGAAGAGCTGCCGACGACGCGCACCTTGATGGTGTCGCCGACGCGGAAGTCTCCGCGGGGGAAGACGCAGGTCTTGTTCTGTTCCGTGCGGCCGATCCAGCGGTCTGTGCTGCGCTTCGACACCCCTTCGACCAGGACGTCGAAAACTTTCCCCTCGTCGCGGCGGTTCGATTGGGCCGACAGCTCGTTCTGGAGGGCGATCATGCGGTTGAGGCGCTCGATTTTCACATCTTCAGGGATGTTGTCGGGCATCTCGCGGGACGCGAGCGTTCCGGGGCGTTCCGAGTACTTGAACATAAAGGCGGAGTCGAACCCGGCTTCGCGCATCAGCGAGAGGGTCTGCTCGAAGTCCTCTTCAGTCTCGTCGTGGAAGCCGGTGAAGAGGTCGGTCGAGAGGCCGCATCCGGGGATTCGCTCGCGGATGGCGCGGACGCGTCCGAGGTACCATTCGCGGGTATATTTGCGGTTCATCGCTTTCAGCACCTTGTCGGAACCTGACTGCACGGGCAGGTGGACGTGGTTGCAGATGTTGGGATAGCGGGCGATGGTGTCTATTGTCTCGTCCGACATGTCCTTGGGGTGGGAGGTGGTGAAGCGGACGCACATGTCGGGAGCTGCTTCGGCCACGGCGGCGAGGAGGGCGGCGAAATCGGTTACCGTCCCGTCTTCGGCGACATGGCGGTAGGAGTTGACGTTCTGCCCGAGAAGGGTCACCTCCTTGAAGCCTCGGGCGCGGAGGTCGGCAAGCTCGTTGAGGATGCTGCCAAGCTCGCGGGAGCGCTCGCGTCCGCGGGTGTAGGGCACGATGCAGTAGGAGCAGAAATTGTTGCAGCCGCGCATGATGCTGATATACCCGCTGACGCGGTTGCCGGAGATGCGCGAGGGAATCACGTCGCGGTATGTCTCCGTGGTCGACAGCTCGACGTTGATGGCCTTTTCCCCTTTTTCCGCCGCGGCGAAGAGGTTAGGGAGGTCGAGGTATGAGTCGGGTCCGGCCACGAGATCGACACCGTGCTCCCAGATCAGTTCCTCCTTGGCGCGCTCGGCCATGCACCCTATGACTCCGATTATATACGGCACTCCGCGGCGCTTGCGGCGCACGGAGCCGAGGTATTGCAGGCGGCTTACGATTTTCTGCTCTGCGTTGTCGCGGATGGAGCAGGTGTTGAGCAGCACCGCGTCGGCTTCTTCGGGGGTTTCGGCGGCGGTGTATCCGGCCATTTCCATAATCGAGGCCACGACCTCGCTGTCGGCGGCGTTCATCTGGCAGCCGTATGTCTCTATGAAGAGTTTCTTTTCTTTTTCCATATTTTCAGTGGCCTTCGGGCATTGTGGGGCGAAAGTGTGCTATAAAACAGACTTTAAAATTTGTCCGTGACGCGCAAATGGCCTAATTTTGCGCAAAATTACAAAAAATGCGCCTTATTCCAACCCCGGCTTGGATTTTTGGCCCTTAAATCGAATATAAACCACACTCATTATGGCATTCAATTTCATATCGGCGCAGGAAGCGGCCGAGCTTATTCACAACGGCGATACCCTGGGGCTTTCCGGGTTCACCGCCCCCGGAAACCCGAAGCTCATTCTCGAGGCTGTGGCCGCGAAGGCCGCCAAGGAACACGAGGAGGGACGCGAGTTCAAAGTGAATATCTTCACCGGCGCGTCGACCAACGACCATGTCGACGGCGTGCTCGCACGCAACAACGCCATAAACATGCGCGCTCCCTACCAGAACACTCCCGACCTGCGCAAGCGTATCAACTCCCACGACGCGCACTATTTCGACCGCCATCTTTCCGAAATGGCGCAGGAGGTGCGCTACGGTTTCTACGGCGATATTGACTATGCCATCATCGAGGCTGCCGACATCTCTGACAGCGGCGAGGTCCTCCTGGGCTGCGGTGTCGGCAACATGCCTACCTACGCCCCGCTGGCCAAGAAGATTTTCGTGGAGCTCAACGAGGCACTTCCGAAGTCGCTCTACGGTATGCACGATATCTACAAGCCTCTCGATCCTCCGCGCCGCCGCGAAATCCCCATCTACTCGCCCAGCGACCGTATCGGAGCGCCGATACTTAAAATCGACCCGTCGAAAGTGGTAGGCATCGTGCGCACGAACGCCCTCGACGGCGTGAAGGCTTTCACCCAGCCCGACGAGGTATCGAAGCGCATCGGCGCCAACGTTGTCAACTTCCTCGTCAGCGAGTACCGCAAGGGGCGTATCCCGAAGGAGTTCCTTCCGCTGCAGAGCGGCGTGGGCAACGTGGCCAACGCCGTGCTGAACTACCTCGGTGAGGACAAGGAGCTGCCTACCTTTATGATGTATACCGAAGTGGTACAGGATTCGGTGCTCGAACTCCTGCGCCTCGGCAAGTGTACCTTCGCCTCCACCTGTTCGATGACCTTCTCCGACCAGGTCGAGAGCCAGCTTTTCGCCGACCTTGACTTCTTCCACGACAAGATTCTGCTCCGTCCCTCGGAAATCTCCAACAACCCGGAGGTAATACGCCGCCTCGGAGTGATCGCGATGAATACCGCCCTGGAGGCCGACATCTTCGGCAACGTCAACTCGACCCACGTTCTCGGCACCCGTATGATGAACGGTATCGGCGGTTCAGGCGACTTCTGCCGCAACGCTTATATCTCGATTTTCTCCTGCCCGTCGATTACGAAGGAGGGTCTGATAAGCAATATCGTGCCCCAGGCTGCCCACGTCGACCATTCGGAGCACTCCGTCGACATCCTGATCACCGACCAGGGTATCGCCGATCTCCGCGGCAAAGACCCGGTACAGCGCGCCAATGAAATCATCAACAACTGCGCCCACCCGATGTACCGCGAGCTTCTCAACGACTACCTGAAGATCGGCCGCGGCGGCCAGACCCCCCTGGTGACAGACGCCGCCTTCGAGTTCCACCGCGCCTTCGCCAACCACGGCGACATGCAGAAGGCCGACTTCTCCAAGTTCGCGTAATCTGCGGGTAATCCAACCTGATTAACCAACCGTATTGTTCCCGCTGTCCGAGGGTGCCCCAGGCGCCTCGGATAGCGGGAATCTGTTTGACTTTTCAAACTTTCGGGGTGGTTGTTTGGAAGTTATGGGGATTTCGCGTAACTTCGCGGCCGGAATCCCAGAAGGGTTTCTCCCGGTGTGATGGGAAAATAATTACACATTATTTTTGAGTAACACATTTAAATAACAGAAAATGAAAACTTTCCAGCTTGTAGCTGAGCCTCGTACCGACCTCGGCAAGAAGGCAGCCAAGGCCCTCCGCGCCGAGGGCAAGATTCCCGTTGTGCTCAACGGAGGCGAAATCGTGACCCTTCCTTTCACCGGCACTCTCAAGCCCGGCGAAAAGCTCGTCGAAATTGAAGACGGCCGCGGTGTGATCACCACCGACCTCACTGTTACGAACGACGCTGTGCGCAAGCTCATCTATACCCCCGACATCTTTGCTATCGAGCTCGACTTCAACGGCGGCAAGAAGATGGCCGTTCTCCGCGAGGTGCAGTACCACCCCGTTAAGGACAACATCCTCCACATGGACCTCCTCGAGGTAAGCGACAAGAAGCCCGTCGTTATGTCGGTTCCCGTGAAGATCGAAGGCCACGCCGAAGGTGTGAAGGCCGGTGGTAAGCTCACCCTCGCCATGAAGCGCATCAAGGTTAAAGCTATCTACACCGACATCCCCGAGCGTCTCGTAATCAACGTTGACAACCTCGGCCTGGGCAAGACCATGCAGGTCGGCGACCTCCACTTCGAGGGTCTGGAACTCGTTACTCCGAAGGAAGCTGTCGTATGCGCCGTTCAGCTTACCCGCGCCGCCCGCGGTGCTGCCGCCGCAGCCGCCGCAGCCGCGAAGTAATCAATCGCTAACGCCTTGAAGCGGCCCGGGATGCGCCCAGCGCGACCCGCGCCGCTTCTTTATTTTGATATTTTGTATGAAGTACCTTATAGTCGGCCTTGGGAATATCGGCCCGGAGTATGCCGGGACTCGCCACAATATCGGTTTCCGCGTCGCCGACGCTCTCGCAGAGGCCCGCGGGCTCTCGTTCTCTACCGAGCGGTACGGCGACATCGCCCGAGGCCGCCTGAAAAACAAGCCGATCGTTATCCTCAAACCCTCGACTTATATGAACCTCAGCGGTAACGCGGTGCGTTACTGGAAGGAGAAGGAGGGCATCGAGATGCAGAATATCCTCGTCATTGTCGACGATATCGCCCTGCCGTTCGGCGCGATCAGGATGAAGCCGTCGGGGAGCGACGCGGGTCATAACGGCCTGAAGAATATCGCCCAGATGCTTGGCTCGCAGGCATATCCGCGTCTGCGTTTCGGCATAGGCGACAATTATCCCCGGGGTTGCCAGATTGACTATGTCCTGGGCCAGTTCACCCCCGAGGAACGGGAGGCGCTGCCGGCCCGTGTCGAGGTCGCTGTCGACGCGGTGCAGACATTCGTGTTAGCGGGGCTGCAACATGCGATGTGCGACTTCAACAATAAGTAAGTCAACTTACTCAATCGTAAGTTGACGTGAATAAGGTGAAAAGTTAAAATCAGGCTGCGCCTGAGTGAAGATAATAGTTGTATGAATGGGTATTTTCTTCACCTTTCACCATTCACTATTCACTGTTTGGCAAGTTGAAAACTTGGCAAACTTAAAATGCTCATTATGAAGACAGAAGTCAGAATAGACAAGTGGCTGTGGGCAATGCGCGTGTTCAAGACGCGCACCGTCGCCACCGATTCCTGCAAGAAGGGGCGCGTCACGCTGCGCACACCGGGAGGGGAGGTCGTTGCCAAGCCGTCGCGGATGATAAAGGTTGACGACGTTATAAGCGTTCGCAAGCCCCCGGTGACATATTCGTTCCGCGTGAAGGCCCTGACGGAAAACCGCCTCGGGGCGAAGCTCGTGCCTGAATATATGGAGAACATTACGCCGAAGGAGCAGTATGACCTTCTCGACGTGATACGCATCAACGGCTTCATCGACCGCCGAAAAGGGCTCGGCCGTCCGACCAAACGCGAAGGGCGCGACCTCGCCCGGTTCACCGGCGAGATGTATGCCGACACTGATTTTGATACAGATGACCCGTATTTCGTCGATTCAGATCCCTATGATCTCGATTTCGACGAGGAAGATTTCTCATGAATTTTGGAGAAAACGTTATTGCCGAATGTGGAAATTTTAGTAAATTGCGGTCATAAATCAAAAAATAACCTGTAATTCAATCGCAATGAAGAAACTTATTGCTCTTTTCAGTATTCTGATGGCTCTCGCTATCGTAGCACCCGACGTTGTGGCGCAGGATAACGCTGCCGCGCCCGCGGCGACGGAGACTCCCGTCAAGAAAAAGGAGAAAAAGAAAGTGCGCCCTATCGAGGAAATCGTTGCCGAGATGGCGGCCAAGTGCCCCGACAAGGAGGCTGACGGCTCGGTGACCGAAGCTGTTATGATAGTGGAAAACAACGTGTTTATGAAGGGTCGTCTCCCGATTCCCGCCGAGGCGATTGGCGAACTTAACAAGCACGCAGCAGAGATGAAGCCGATACTGCTCTCCCAGATGGCAAATGACAATGACCCCGAGCAGCGGGAGTTTTTCAAGGCGCTACGCAAGTCCGGTAAAGGACTAACCCTTATAATGGCTCCGCTTGAAGGGGACGATACAGTTACCTTCATGTTTACCCCCGAGGAGATAAAGGCAGCCCGTTAACCGGGAATGTTCATACACAGTATACAGGAGGCCGTGTCGATGGTTGATCGACACGGCCTCCTGTTATTAGGTGCAGATTCCGACGGTATCGGCATCCCTTGAGCTGGCCGACAAATGGCAGCATATGAAACTCAGATAACCGGTTCGGCGGGGCCGGGGCGGAGGATTTCGGGAGAGCGGGAGTCGAGGAGGGAGACGACGGCGGAGTCGAGGTCGGCGGGGGCGGTGCCTCCGTCAATCATAAGTGTGATGACGGACTCGCGGCCGTAGCGGTCGGCGATGGCTTCGGGGTTGGCGAGGTCGTCGGGGTCAGCATCCTCCCAGTTGGCGGTGGTAGAGAGCAGAGGGTTGCCTAGGGTTTCGGCAAGACGCCGGGCGATGGCGTTGTCGGGCACGCGGGTTCCTACCTCCTTGCGCCCCTTGAAGGCTTTGGAAAGGCGGGTGGAGGCGGGAAGGATGAATGTGAACGGGCCTGGGAGGTTGGTGCGCATGACGCGGAAGGCATCGTTGTCGATACGGGCGTATTCGCTTGCCTGCGATATGTCGGCGCAAACCATCGAGAGTCGCTGTTTGTCGGGGTTGATGCCCTTGAGGCGGCATACGGCTTCCACGGCGCGGTTGTTGAGCGCGTCGCATCCGATGGCATAGCGCGTGTCGGTTGGATAGATAATGACGGCCCCCCGCCGCAGCTCTTCAACGGCCTGGTCGATATAACGCTCGTTGATGCTGGTAGGGTACATTTTCAGTGTCCTCATGGCTCGTATGGATGGTTGAAGGTCAGATTACGCGGCATTTGAAGCCCATCGCGCGGAGGGCGGCTTCAACCTGCGGCCGTTTGTCGCCCTGGATAAGTATTTCTCCGCCGCGGGCCGAGCCTCCGGTGCCGAGTCGCTTTTTCAGGCTGGCGGCGACCTCTTCCACGGCTTCGTCGCCGATGGTGAATCCGCATACGATGGTGGCGGCTTTCCCCTTGCGCCCCTTTTTGTCGAGCAGTATGTCGAGCCGCGCTTTCTCGACAGATTCAGGGGCCGGTGTCTCGGCCGGTTCGGCGTGGATTGCGGCGGTTTCATCTTCCGGCATGTCGGCCATCAGGGAGGCCAGGGAATCTTTCCAGTCCATAGGGTACGCGTTATTCGGTCCGGCGGTGGTAGTCGTAAGTGATTCCCTGGCGGTCGATAGTCAGGGTCGTTTCGTTGAAGGAGCGCACGGGGTATGCCACGCGGGGCGCGACTGTGCCGACGAGCGCCGGATCCCCCTCCTCGATTGTGATGCTCGAGGGGTCTGTCTCGATCACGAGGGTGTCGCCGTTGAGCTTCCATTTGCCGGAAACGCAATAGGAGAGTTCGCCGGGGCGAATCGCGCGGATTACGGCCCCGCGGTCGCCGCCCAGTTCGATCAACGGCCTGGTGTCGGACACGGCGGGGATGTAGTAATTTCCGACCATGTCTTTTTCGCGGTCGGAAAGGCCGCCGCAGGCGGTCAGAAGCGCCGCGGTGGCAACGGCTGGGATAATTGCCGCGGATAATTTCATAAGCGGATGTGAATCAATAATGAGAGGGTGAGAAGCGAACGGCGAGAGGGGTATGGTCGCCTGGGAACCTGCCCCGGTTGTAAGCGAGGTCGCCGTTGATCCATGTCTGCTCGACACGGAAACGGAGGCGCACCCCTTCGTACGGTGTCCATCCGCAGGGGCTTATTACTTCCGAGGAGTGCAGTTCGTAATCGGCATCTGGATTGACCACGGCGAGGTCAGCCCAATAGTTCGGCCTGATGAAGCCGCGTCGGTCGATGTTGAAAATCCGGGCGGGATTGTGGGCCATCTTTTCGACGACATCCTCGTATGTGAAGCAGCCGCGGTTGGCGAGCTGGAGCATCAGGGGGAGCGCGAACTGTACGGAGGGCATCCCGGAGGCTGCCTTCAGGGCGTTGTTGACGCGCTTTTGGAAGAGCTGGTGGGGCGCGTGGTCGGTGCCGATTGTGTCGATAACGCCGTCGGCAACGGCATGTCGCAGAGCCTTGCGGTCTTCAATGCCTTTGATTGCCGGGTTGCATTTGGTAAGCCCCCCGGTCGATTCTACCGACGAAGAGTCGAAATAAAGGTAGTGTGGGCAGGTTTCGGCCGTGATGAGCTTCCCTTCGACCGCTCCGGCGGAGAACAGTTCGAGCTCGTCGGCAGTGGTGACGTGGAGTACGTGGAGCCTGGCCCCGGTCTCGCGGGCGAGCTCTACCGCCTTGGTGGTGGCGGCCACGCACGCTTCGCGCGACCTTACGAGATGATGCAGCCCTACGGGGATTCCGTCGGGATACCGCTCGGAAAGGATTGCTTTGTTGCGCGCGATTTCGGCCTCGCTTTCGGCGTGGACCGCTATTACGCCCGGAAATTCCTCGAACAGGCGCCGGATTGAATCGTCGTTATCGACCAGCATGTTCCCGGTTGAAGACCCCATGAATAGCTTCACTCCCGGGATATGGGTATAGTCGGCCCTTAGCAGTTCGTCGATGTTGTCGTCCGTTACCCCGAGATAGAAAGCGTAGTTGGCGAGGGAATTTTCCGAAGCCCTTCTCATCTTGTCGTTCCACGCCTCGATGGTAGTCGTCGGGGGTATGTTGTTTGGCATGTCGAAGAAGGTCGTTACGCCCCCGGCGACAGCCGCCATGCTTTCAGAGCGGATATCCCCCTTTTCGGAGAATCCGGGTTCGCGGAAATGCACGTGGGTATCAATGAAGCCGGGAAGGACCATCTTGCCTCGCAAATCGACCACTTCGTAGTTCTCCCTGGAAATCGTCGAGGGGTCTATCACGCCCCCTTCAACTTTCTTGATCATGCCGTCGAATATGGTGATGGCGCCTCGGAAACGAAGGCCGTCATTGAATATCAGACCGTTGCAAAGTATCTTGGGTTTCATGGCCGTATAGGTAGTAAAAGATGAGGAGAGACAGGGGGGCGGAGGGGGTCAGGAGGCCGGCTTCCGCGGGTATTTGCGCCGCCAGGAGTCGACTTTAAGTCGGAT
The DNA here is from genome assembly GCA_910585755.1 of uncultured Muribaculaceae bacterium. Classification (GTDB taxonomy): domain Bacteria; phylum Bacteroidota; class Bacteroidia; order Bacteroidales; family Muribaculaceae; genus UBA7173. The sequence continues at coordinate 31,818 of CAJUFH010000027.1, forward strand.
TACCCCGAAAAGGGCCTCGCCGAAGATTCCCGTCGACATTTTGGAGGTTCCGAGCACGCGGTTGACGAACACAATAGGGACCTCGCCGACGCGGAAGCCGCATTTGTGGGCGGTGAACTTCATCTCGATCTGGAAAGCGTAGCCCTTGAAGCGGATTTTGTCAAGCTCCATCGTGCGTAGCACTTCTGCGCGGTAACAGGCGAATCCGGCGGTTGTGTCCTGAACAGGCATCCCGGTAACCAGCCGGACGTACTTGGAGGCGAAATAGCTCATAAGCACGCGCCCCATCGGCCAGTTTACAACGTTGACTCCCGTCAGGTAGCGCGAGCCGACCGCCATGTCCATCCTGCCGGAGGCGACAGCCTCTCGGAGCTTCAGCAGGTCGGCGGGGTTATGGGAGAAGTCAGCGTCCATCTCGAAGATGTACTCGTAGCCCTCGTCAAGCGAGCGACGGAATCCCTCGATATAGGCTGTTCCGAGACCGAGCTTGCCGGAACGTTCGATGAGCATCACGCGGCCCGGATGTTGGTTCATCTTTTCTTTGACGATAGCCGCGGTTCCGTCGGGGGAATTGTCGTCAACGACAAGGACGTCGAATTTCACCGGTAGAGCAAGCACTGCCTCGATGATAGCGGCGGCGTTTTCCCGCTCGTTATACATTGGGATTATCACCACGGAGTCGCTGCCGCTCCGCGCGGCGGCTCCGGGTTGTGTCGTTGTCACATTGCTGCTCATCAAGCTGTGTCGGTTTATTTTTGCAATGCAAAGTTACGAACCTATTTCAACAAGGCCAAATTATCGGGTCTGTTTTTTCGATTCGGGCGCGGCCGGAGGGTAGCCCAGGCGACTCAGGATGGCCGCCACGTGGGGGGTGGGGCGGAGGGAGTAGGCTTTCCCGAGGTATTCGGCTGCCAGCGAGGCTTCCGGTGAACCGGGAAGCGCGTCAAGCGCGTACAAGTTTCCCAGCTCCAGCAGCGCCGGATAGTTGTCGGGGTCGAGGCGTAGGACTTCCCCGTATGTTGCGACCGAGGCCTCTTTTGCCCCTGTCAGCATCTGTCCCTGGGCCTTGGTCGATAGGAATCCGATGTTGTCGGGTGCGCCTTGCAGCATAATGTCTGCGTACGCCACCATGTTGCGCCCGTCGCGTCGGAAGGAATAATAGCGCAGGAGATAGGCGTTGACCGTGCGCCGCATCCAGGGATGCTCCTTCTTTATGTCGAGCAGCAGGCGCTCGTAAAGGTCGGTACGTCCCAGCTCGAAGCTCGTTGAGCGTACGCGGGAGAATACCGAGTCGAAGGGCACATGGTTGTCGAGCGCCATAGAGAAGAGCCTGATGCCGGCCGCGGTATCCCCGGCCATTGTGCTTGAGACAATCGCCCGGCCGTAGGTCGCGGGGATGTGGGGCTTCTCGTCGAGCATGAGGTCGTAGGTCGCCGCGGCCTGAGCCCATTCCTTCTGGTCGAAGAAACGGTCGGCCTTAATCTCGAGCTGAGGGTAAGGGCTTACTGCCAAGGAGGTTAAAGCTGCTGCCGCGGAGGCGGATAATATAAGGCTGCGTAGTTGTCGCATAATGTCGGCACGAATTTGCGTTCTAATGGCTGTTGTTAAAACAACCCTTCCGTTCGTATTGTTCGGCGAAGTTAAAAAAATAATCCCGATTTCTTGCTGTATGGCGGGAAAAGTGCTAACTTAGCGAAGCGTAATTACTGACATGCCAGTCCGTGCCGCCCCGGCGGCGCGAGAGAAGAGAATATTAATCAAACAGGACACCATGGTTAATCCCCACCGCTATTGTGTGATTATGTGCGGCGGAATCGGCAGCCGCTTTTGGCCCTACAGCCGTTCGTTGCGACCCAAACAGTTTATCGATTTCTTAGGCACCGGGCGGTCGCTGTTGCAGATGAGCTACGACCGTATCCTCGATATAGTACCCCGGGAAAATATCATTATCATTACCAACGAGCAGTACGCCGTGCTCGTGCGCGAGCAGCTTCCCGAGCTGGCGGCCGACCAGGTCCTTCTTGAACCGGCCCGACGCAACACGGCTCCCTGTATCGCCTGGGCGGCATGCCATATCGCGGCCCGCGACCCGGAGGCGAGCATAATCGTGACTCCCAGCGACCATCTGATTACGCGCGAGAAACTGTTTCTCGACTCCGTGACCGAGGGGTTCGCTTTCGTCGAGGAGAACGACGCCTTGCTGACACTCGGCATAAAGCCAACCCGGCCTGAAACAGGCTACGGCTACATCCAGGTAGGCCCCGTTGTCGCGGGGGATATTCACAAGGTCAAGACTTTTACTGAGAAACCCCGTCTCGAGCTGGCGGAGGTATTCGTCGAGAGCGGGGAGTTCTTCTGGAACTCCGGCATATTCCTCTGGAAGGCAAGCACGATTATCAGCGCTCTGAAAGAGTGCGCCCCGGATGTCGCCAACACATTCGAACGAGGCGCGGGGCTATACGGCACTCCGGCGGAAGCGGAGTTTATCCGGGAGAATTTTCCGGGCTGCATGAGCATATCGATTGACTTTGCGGTTATGGAGAAGGCGCGCAACGTCTATGTCGAGTGTGTCAATTTCGGCTGGAGCGACCTCGGCACCTGGAGCACTCTGTACGATAACTCCCCGAAGAACCGCGACGGCAATGTCACTCAGAATTGCAGCGTCCTGGCCTACAACTCTACCGGCAACATGTTCGCCGTCAACGACGGAGGGAAGCTCGTTGTCGTCGATGGACTGAAGGACTATATCATCGCGGATGCGGGGGATGTGCTCCTGATTTGCCCGCTGGCGGAAGAGCAGCGCATCAAGCAGATGGTGAACGACGCGAAGCTCGCCCACGGCGACAAATACCTCTAATTTCGGGTCAAGCCGAAATCCCGGTGCATAAATTTTGTGGAAAGTGTTAAATTTG
>CAJUFH010000028.1 GCA_910585755.1 uncultured Muribaculaceae bacterium
CGCACCTCTCTTCTCTGATGATTTTTGGGTGACACGTTGACGAAGTCAGGAAAAAATCGGAAATGTTTACTAATTTTCCTCAAAACGATTTCATATCAAAATATTTCGTTATATTTGCAATGTTGTAAACCGAGTATAAACCAACACAAAACCATATCAACACTCAACAGCTATGTCAAAAGTAACAGTCGTAGGCGCCGGCAATGTGGGCGCCACCACAGCTAACGTTCTGCTTACCACCCAGGTAGCCGACGAAGTAGTTCTTATCGACATCAAGGAAGGCGTATCCGAAGGCAAGGCCATGGATATCATGCAGACCGCCAATATCCTGGGGCTGCAGAACCGTCTCATCGGCGTTACAAACGACTATGCCGCGACCGAGAACTCCGACGTCGTGGTAATAACCTCGGGCGTTCCCCGCAAACCGGGCATGACCCGCGAAGAACTCATCGGCGTCAACGCCAAGATTGTGCGCAGCGTTACAGAGAGCGTCCTGAAGCACTCCCCCAACGCCATCATCATCTGTGTTGCCAACCCGATGGACACCATGACCTACCTGATCCACAAGATTTCCGGTCTGCCCAAGAACCGCATCATCGGCATGGGCGGCGCCCTCGACAGCGCCCGCTTCAAATACTACCTCTCGCAGGCCCTCAAGGCCAACTCGACCGAGGTTGAAGGCATCGTGATCGGCGGCCACGGCGACAAGACCATGATCCCCCTGACCCGCTACGCCGCATACCGCGGAATCCCCGCCTCGACCCTTCTTCCCGAAGAGCAGCTTAAGAAGGTAGCCGCCGACACCATGGTAGGTGGCGCGACCCTCACCGGCCTTCTCGGCACCTCCGCCTGGTACGCTCCCGGCGCCGCATCGGCCCAGATGGTGGCCGCCGTCCTCCACGACCAGAAGAAACTCATCTCCTGCTCGGCCCTCCTCGACGGCGAATACGGCGAAAAGGACCTCTGCATCGGCGTTCCCTGCGTGATCGGCCGCAACGGCATCGAGAAAATCGTGGAGTTCGACCTCAACGAAGAAGAAAAAGCCCTCTTCGCGGCAAGCGCCAAGGCCGTACACACCACCAACGAGGCCCTCAAGGCAGCCCTCTAAAATCCAAAACATAAAGACGGGAGGCGCAGCGGGGCCGAGAAAGCCCCGGAAGCGTCTCCCGTTTTCCAACCAGTCAACACCGGAATATGAATATTATCAGCAAAACAATCCTCAGCGCCGCCGTTCTTGTCGCCGCGGGATGCCTCGCCTCCTGCGGAGCGAAGACCGAAGCCAAGGCAGAAACAGCCGCCGCAGAGGAGCAGGCCACGGAAATGGCCTCGGTAGGGGAAACCGCCCCCGCCGTCATCGAACTCGAGAAAGGCGCGGCGCTCCCGGCCGAACCGGGGAAACTCGTCGTAGTCGATTTCAACGCTACCTGGTGCGGCCCCTGCAAGCAGTTCGCTCCCAACTTCGAGGCTGTGGCGGAGAAATATGCCGGACAGGCCCTGTTCTACAGCGTGGACGTTGACCAGCATCCTGAACTCGCGGCGCGCTACAACGTGCAGTCGATTCCCATGGTGCTGTTCATCCGTCCCGACGGCCAGACAGCAACCTCCCTGGGCTTCCTCCAGGAGGCGGAGTTCGAGTCGCTCGTAGCCTCCCAGCTCAAATAAGCCCCTCTACTACAAGAGATACACCTTAAATCAGCCATAAACTCTAAATCAGTTGCAAGATGAGTAAAATCCACGGTGCCGTGACGATCGATTCCGAGCGCTGCAAGGGTTGCGACCTCTGCGTAGTCGCCTGCCCCTGCGACGTGCTCTCCCTCCAGCCCAAGGAGGTGAACGACCGCGGCTATCATTTCGCGTTTCCGGCCAACGAAGAGGCGTGCATCGGGTGTGCCGCCTGCGCCGTAGTATGTCCCGACGCCTGCATCGAGGTGTACCGCGTGGTAGTCAAATAACCCTTTAAACAGCAAGACTTATGAAAGAAGAAGTAAAACTTATGAAGGGTAACGAGGCGATTGCCCGCGCGGCTATCCGCTACGGGGCCGACGGCTATTTCGGCTACCCGATCACCCCCCAGTCAGAAGTCCTCGAGACCCTTGAGGCAGAGATGCCCTGGGAAACCACCGGCATGGTAGTGCTTCAGGCCGAGAGCGAGGTTGCGTCGATCAACATGGTCTACGGCGGAGCTGCCACCGGCAAGGCGGTCATGACCTCCTCCTCCTCCCCCGGCGTCAGCCTGATGCAGGAGGGTATCTCCTATCTGGCCGCGTCGGAACTTCCCGCGCTCATCGTCAACGTTATGCGCGGCGGTCCCGGTCTCGGCACAATCCAGCCCTCGCAGGCCGACTACTTCCAGGCTACCAAGGGTGGCGGCCACGGCGACTACCACCTGATCGTGCTCGCTCCGTCGTCGGTCCAGGAGATGGCCGACTTCGTAGGCCTGGGCTTCGACCTGGCCTTCAAATACCGCACCCCGGCGATGATTCTGGCCGACGGCATCGTTGGCCAGATGATGGAAAAGGTCGTTCTGCCCGAACAGCGCCCGCGCCGCACCGACGAGGAAATCCGCCAGCAGTGCCCGTGGGCCATCACCGGCAAGACCGCCGGCCGCTCCCACAACGTAATCACCTCGCTCGAGCTTGACTCCGCGCTGATGGAGAAGAACAACGAGCGCTTCCAGGCAACCTACCGCGAAATCGAAAAGAACGAGGTCCGCTACGAGGCATACGGCATCGAGGACGCGGAATACCTGATTGTGGCCTTCGGCTCCATCGCCCGTATCTGCCGCAAGGCAATCGACGAGGCCCGCAAGGATGGAATCAAGGTAGGCATCATCCGGCCAATCACCCTCTGGCCCTTCCCGTACGAAGCCATCCGCGAAGCCTCCAAGAACGTCAAGGGAGTGCTTTGCGTTGAACTCAACGCCGGCCAGATGATAGAAGACGTTCGTCTCGCCGTAGACCAGAATATTCCCGTCTGCCACTACGGCCGCATGGGTGGCATCGTTCCGAACCCGCAGGAGGTGCTCGACGCGCTCCGCCGCGATTTTATCGACAAGGCTTAGGCCCAAACCGTTAACCATTTAAAGGAACTAACAATGACTCGCGAAGAAATCATACGTCCTGAGAACAAAGTTCACGCCCGGCCCAAGCTCCTGCTCGACAAGAACATGCACTACTGCCCCGGCTGCAGCCACGGCGTTGTACACAAGCTGGTCGCCGAGGTAATCGACGAAATGGGCCTTGAGCACGACTCAATCGGCATCGCGCCGGTAGGATGCGCCGTGTTCGCCTACAACTATATCGACATCGACTGGATCGAGGCCGCCCACGGACGCGCCCCGGCACTCGCCACCGCAGCAAGCCGCCTCAACCCCTCGAAACTCGTGTTCACCTACCAGGGTGACGGCGACCTGGCCGCAATCGGCACCGCCGAGACCATCCACGCCTGCACCCGCGGGGAGAATATCGCCATAATCCTCATCAACAACGGAATCTACGGCATGACCGGGGGCCAGATGTCCCCCTGCACGCTCGAAGGAGCCAAGACGGCCACCACTCCCTACGGACGCCGCCACGACCTCAACGGCTTCCCCCTGAAGGTCGCCAACGTAGTGTCGCTGCTCGACGGTACCTGCTACGTCACCCGCCAGGCAGTCCACACCGCCGCCGCGGCCCGCAAGGCGAAGGCCGCGATCAAGAAAGCCTTCACCAACGCTATCCAGAAGAAGGGCACCAGCTTCGTCGAAATCGTATCTACCTGCTCTTCCGGCTGGAAACTCACCCCTGAGAAGTCCAACAAGTGGATGGAGGAGAACATGGTACCCTACTACCCCTTAGGCGACATCAAGGACACCACCAAGGAAGCCAAATAACCCATAAACCACAACCACATGAAAGACGAAATCATCATTGCCGGATTCGGCGGCCAGGGAGTGCTCTCTATGGGTAAGATACTGGCATACGCGGCCCTGGAAAACGACCTCGAGGTAACCTGGATGCCCTCCTACGGACCCGAACAGCGCGGAGGCACGGCCAATGTCACCGTAATCCTGTCGGACGAGGCGATTTCCTCGCCCGTGCTCGACACGTACGACACCGCCGTAATCCTCAACCAGCAGAGTCTCGACAAGTTCGAGAGCAAGGTAAAGCCGGGCGGAGTGCTCATCTACGACCCCTATGACATCCACCGCGAACCTACACGTACCGACATCCGGGTGCTCCCTGTGCCCGCGATGGAGGCGACCATCGCAGCCGGACAGGCCAAGGTCTACAATATGATCCTTCTCGGCGCCCTGCTGAAAGCGCGCCCCGACCTGCCTGTCGAGGCGGTAGTGCGCGGCCTTAAGAAGGCGCTGCCCGAACGCCACCACCACCTCATCCCGGCCAACGAGGCGGCAATCCGCCGCGGCATGGAACTCGTACCCTGAGGATGCGGCCTAACGGCCCTCCGGGTCGTCAGAATCCTCTAATAAAGGCAAAAAAGTAGAAAATGGGCTGTGCGGACGCAAGGTCGGCACAGCCCATTTCACAATCTATTTTACCTGTATGGAGGTCGGGGATTATTTGACGTAGAGCTTGGTGACGGTGGAGCCGCATTTGCGGAGGTATATGCCGCGGCCGGGATTCTCTACGCGGATGCCTTCGAGGGTGTAGTATTCGGCGGGAGCGGATTCACCGGCAAGCACGGAGTCGATAGCGGTGGGCACGACCTTGTCGACATCAATCGCATCGGTATTGAGGTTTACCGATACGGAATAATTACCGTCCTCGGGGATGCTCCACTGGAGGTCCCCTTCCTGAGCGCGGGCGATTTTCGCAGCGTCGTCGGCGTTACGGAAATACCAGTATTTGGCATCAAAGGAGCAAGCGCCTTTAAGTTCCGCAGCGATTTTGAACGAACCGGCGGTCATCGCTATCGCAGGATTGGAAAGGACGTAAGGCTCGGCGGGGTTCTGATACAGCGGGGTGCCTTTCATCACGTCCCATCCGTTGGGGGTAGCGTCGCCGACGAGGAAGAGCGAGGCGGTATTGACTGGCTTTTCCTGATAAACGGACTTGACAATCGTGGCCGACATAGCCGTGGTGTTTACCGTAATCAGATAGTTGGCATCCTCGGGAACCTGGATTTTGCCATAGCCGGTATCGCCCTTCCCCTTGGCGATGGCGATTGTGCCGTCGACCAGAGTTGCGTCGGGAGCGGAGCCGTATTCCTCGTTGCCGAAGTCGGTAGTAGTGAGGAATTTGAAGTCCTTCCCTCCCTGGAGATAAACAGTCCCGGTAAACAGCGCGGCATCCTCGGGGGTTGACAGAATCGCCGTAGCGTCGTCAAGGCTCCAGCCGTAGGAGAGAGCGTCGCCCGCGAGCCACAGGCAGTCGGCCTTCGCACCAAAAGCGCTGGAGGCGAGGAGAAGAGCGGAAATCAGCAGAGTCGATTTTTGCATAATGGTCAGTGTTTAAGGTATGTGATGTATTTCAGTCGACGGGGGTAATCGAAATCGCGAAACCGCCGCCGGGAGCGGCTTTGAGTTTGAGGCGGCTCTTGGCGTTAACGGTTTTGGTTGAAATCGTGTAAGCCTGCGGATTGTCGAGATAGTGCGCGTCGGGAGCGTCGGCATAGATGGTCGCCTTGTACTTGCGCCCCTTGTCGAGGAAGTCCAGGGGAAGAACGGTATCATGGCCGTGTTCCGAGGCGGTACATCCTACAAACCAGTCATCCTTGCCCTTCGCCTTGCGGGCCACGACGATATAGCGGCCCGGTTCGGCCTCGATATAGCGGCTGTCGTCCCAGTCAACGGCGACATCCTTTATGAACTGGAAAGCGTCCATGAAACGCTCGTAGGATTCAGGCACATCGGCCGCCATCTGCAAGGGGCTGTACATCGTGACGTACAGAGCGAGCTGGCGCGCGAGGGTGCTGTTAACGTGTCCGGCGCTGTTGGGGTTTACCTTCTTCATATCCATCTCGAAGATGCCGGGGGTATAGTCCATCGGACCACCCTGGAGACGGGTGAAGGGGAGCACGGTAGTATGGGAGGGCTTGTTGCCGGCGAACGACTCGTATTCCGTACCGCGGGCGCTCTCGTTACCGATAAGGTTCGGGTAGGTGCGGCAGAGACCTGTCGGACGGACAGCCTCGTGGGCGTTCACCATAATCTTATGCTTCGCGGCCTCGGTTACGGCGTAGAGGTAGTGGTTGTTGAGCCACTGGCCGTAGTGGTGCTCCCCGCGGGGAATCATATTGCCGACGTAGCCGCTCTTGACGGCGTTGTAACCGTACTTGTTCATAAGGTTGTAGGCTTCCTCCATATGGCGCTCGTAGTTTCGAACGGAGCCGGAGGTTTCGTGGTGCATCATCAGCTTGACCCCCTTAGAGGCGGCGTACTTGTTGAGGCCGTCGAGGTCAAAATCGGGGTACGGGGTAACGAAGTCGAACACATAGTCCTTGGAATGGCCGAACCAGTCCTCCCAGCCGACATTCCACCCCTCGACGAGCACCTGGTCGAAGCCGTGTTCGGCGGCGAAGTCGATGTAGCGCTTCACGTTTTCGGTATTGGCGGGGTGCTGTCCGTGGGGCTTGGTCTTGGAATAGTCCAGGGAGTCGAGCTTCACGGAGGGAAGGTCGTAGGTGTAGCTCCACTGCTTTCCGTGGCCAATCATCTCCCACCATACGCCGACATACTTCACCGGCTTGATCCAGGAGGTATCCTCATAGGCGCAGGGGTCATTGAGATTCAGAATCAGGTTGGAGGCGAGCATCTGGCGCGCGTCGTCGCTTACCATAACCGTGCGCCAGGGGGTCTTGGCGGGAGCCTGCATATATGCCTTGTTGCCTACCGCGTCTGGGGTCAGCCACGACTCGAACACCATGTTCTTGTCGTCGAGGTTAAGGTGCATGCAGGAGTAATCAACGAGAGCGGCCTCGTGGATGTTGATATACAGGCCGTCGTCGGTCTTGAGCTGGAGGGAGGTCTGGACACCTGTCGGGGAGAACTGCGTCTGCGAGGCGTTGCTTGAAATCGCGCCCTGCATCTTTCCGCGGATTTCGGAGAGACGGCTTTCGGTGTAGTCGTACTCCTGGGTATCGTAGTCGCCGGCAATCCACCAGGCGATATGGTCGCCGTTCATGGCGAACTGTGTATGCTCCTCGGCCACCACGAAGTAGACGAGGTTTGGCTGGGTCGGGAACTCGTAGCGGAAACCGACACCGTCGTCATACACCCGGAAACGGAGGTTCATCAGGCGGCCGGTCGCGGGCTGGCGCAGCTCGGCGAGCAGTTCGGTGTAATGGTTGCGGATGTCGCGGGTCTCGCCCCATACGGGCTGCCAGGTTTCGTCGAAAGTCGACTCCTTGGTCGAGACTAACTCGAAGCCGTCCATAAGGTCGGTATCGTTGACGAGCTCCAGACCGAGCGCGGAGGGCTTGATTACGACCTTGTCGCCATAGTCAAGGGTATATGTCGGCACCCCGTCCTTAACCTCGAAATCGAGCGAGACCGTGCCGTCGGGCGATTTGACCTCCGTCGCGGAGGCCGAGAGGGCCACCGCGGCGAAGGCTGCTATCAAATGAAACTTATTCATCGGTTGAAATTTCATGGTTTTAAACAATCAGACATCATTCAACAACCACCATCGACCAGTATTTGAGCGAGGGGAGAGTGAAGGATAGCTTGCCGTTCTTCTGGGTGAAGGGGAGTTCGACAACGGCACCGGCATGGGCGTCGGGAGTAGCGGTCCATACGCGGGTCACCTTCCTGGAGCAGTTCATCGTCAGGGGAATCTCGCGCTGGAGGCGCGGAGCGGAACGTTTCCCATCGAGGTCGCGCCAGCTCAGGTTGTCGATATTCACGAAGTTAAGGAAGTTTATGACCATCTTGTCGCCGACCTGGCGGGAGTAGGTAGTCACATTACCCTTTTTCGGAGGCCACGCCGCGACAGTCACCTTCTTGGAGGCGTCTGAGCAGGTCATCTGCGGGTCGAACTCGGTCTGTGTCGAGGTGCCGCGCAAGAGGTTCTGATAGGCGGTCATAAAATCGTAGTAGCGAATCATCGCCGTCTTAAGCTCCTCGGACATCGCCAGGGGGGAGGCGGGGAAATACTCGCGGGAGAGCATATGGTCGCCAAGCTCGAGATGGGAGCCTCCGAGAGCCATCATCACGGCATCGGCCATAATCACGCCGGGGGTATTGAACTCCCCTGTCTCGCGGTCGGCCTTGTCGTAGTTCATATAGGCGGCGAATACGGTACGGAGCGTATGGGAGCTGTAATTGTCGTTGGCCTTGATTACGGAATGGAGGTGGGTGAAATCGGCCTCGTCGCCCCAGACCTCGTTGTAGCAGAAATCAACATTTCCGCTACCCGCGATCTGGGAAGCGCCATAGCTGCTGACGGCGTTCATTACCAGGCGCTTTTCGGGATGGCGCTGCTTCATGGCGTCAATGAAGGAAGCGTACCCCTTGGGGAGGTTCAGCTTCGAGCCGGAATAGTCGTAGAGGTCGCCGCGGTTTCCGAGCTGGTCAATCTGGTAACCATCGAAATCGAACGAGGAATAGACCTCGTCGTTGCGTTCGGCGATATACGCCTGCCATTCGCGGTTGGCCGGGTCGAGGAGGTAGATGCTGCTCTTCCAGGAGGAGGGGAGCTGGTGCATGTCCTTGTCGCCGTGGCGGTTGTTCTTGAAAGCGTACCACTGTTCCTTAACACCGTCGGAAGCGGCGTCGTCAAGGGCGCCGAAGCAGAGGTTGTAGAACATCGACTTCATTCCCAGGGAGTGCTGCACGGCGATGTATTTCTTGACGACCTCCGTCGAGACGTCGCGGTTCGCGATATCCTTGTAGACGGCATCGAGGTTTCCGCGGGTACCTCCGAGGGGCCAGTGGTGCTTGTTGTGCCAGTCCTGGAACTGCACGCCGTTGATATGGCATCGGTTGAGGTATTCCATTTCCTTCTCGATCACGCCGTCGGCCATCTTCGAGGCGTCGAAGGTAGCAACGAAGCCGTAGCGGGGGAAGCGGGTCCAGTCGCTCGACACGTCGACAGCTATCGTGCCGAGAATGGTCACGGAGCCGTCGTCACCGGGACGGTAGACCTCAACCATATATCCGGTAAAATCCTCCGTCGGGGGCTGCCATTGCCAGGAGGAGCCGCTCATGGCCTCCTCCCCTATCACTTCCGCGCCGCGGCGGTAGCGCACCTTCGCGCCGGCCACATGCTCGGAAGCGGAGATATTGACGGTCTGGCCGGGGGCGTAGCACGCCTTGTCGGTAGAGAGGTCGACAATCAGATTGGATTTCACGGGGGTAACCTCGGTGACGGCACCCGAGGTGCCGCCGCCGTTGTTATCGCCGGAGCCTTTTCCCGGCTCCTCTTTGGGATCACTGCATGCCATGGTGGTCACCATGAGACACGCAAGCATGAGATTCATCTTGGTCATTCTTTTCTTTAACATGGTTAGAGAGAGAGTTAAATCACATTAAACAGGTCAGTTTTTTGCAAACGTCACCTCCTGCGTGAGCTGGTTGAGGGTGACGGTATAGTTTCCTGCCTCGGAGATTACCCACTTGTAGTCGAGGGAACCTACGGAGACATCCTTGTACTGGGCCTGGCACGCGGCGTCGCTCTTGTTGATGAAGAGGACATGCTGCGGCTGGCCGGTCGGGGCCTCCCCTTCGGCGGTAGCCATGAACCACGCGCCGTTCCAGTCGTCCTGCTTGTCGGCTGAGAATTTCAGCTCGCCTTCGGCAAGACGGCCGCTCCATACGAACACGTTGGGGTCGGAAGCGTCGAGGGTCATCGGGGTAGCGTTTCCGAGATCCCATCCGTTGGGGGTTGCGCTCCCCACCATATACATCTCGGTATAGGGAGTATAAAGATTCATCATCATTCGTTCGGCTCCGGGGCGGATATCGAGGCAAATCTTATAGGCCAGGTTTGTCTCGTCGGAGTTGAGAACCCATTTCGGGTCGGGATCGAAGCCCTTTATGAACTGCACCTCCTGGTCGGTATAGGGGGCATTCTCGCGGGGGGCCTTGTACATGTTCTCCCAGCTACCCTCGGCGGTTCCGAGCTTAAATTCCCCACCCTTGGTGAAGAACACTCCGATACGGAATAGGAAGGGATCGACAGGGTCCTGGGTCATCTGGAGGAAGTTCCAGTCGGACTCGTTTCCGACGAAGAAGATTGTAGAATACGGAGGCTGAACACCTTCTACCTGGGTATAGCTTACGGTGAGGTCGAGAAGGTTGACATCGACCTTGTAGCAGTGGCTTTCCTCGATAGTGAACGGGTCGTCGGGCTGCGAGTCGTCGGTTCTATAAACGAGTCCCCCCTCGCCGTTATTGTTGTAGGACGGAAGGAACTGGCCCAGATTTGTGATAAATTTGAAATTGCCAGCGGCAAGGTTGCCGGTCCAGGTGAACACACCATTGTCGGTGCGGGTCATTTCGGTAGCGTCGTCGGCGCTCCATCCGTTAGGGGTCGCGTCGCCGATGAGGTAGAGAGTCTCGGTCACAGGCTCGTAGGTAGTAGCGGTGAACGATACCATCGCCACCTGGTCGTTCTCGATACCGTCGACGCAGGCGGTAACCTTCGCATCGAGGGAGACAGTCTCCCCGGGGAGGATACCGATATTACGCAGGAGCAGGTTGTTGAGCTGGTCGACGGTGGGCGCCCAGTTGTAGGTCTGCAGCTCCGCATCCTTAACGACGTAAGGGTCGGCGAAATCGGTACCGGCCTCGGCGAGTTCGAGGGTGTAGGCGATGCGCTTGCCGGTTCCCTGGTTGTTGCCGGTAGTCCATTCGAGCTTTATGGCTTCGAGGGCGTGGTTTTTCTCTTCGAGCACAACGTCGGTCGCTGAAGCAGTCATTTTCAGCTCGTCGTAGCCCATGTCCAGCTCGGCATAGTCGTTGTCGGTGCAGGAGGAGAAGAGCGCGGCGGCCCCGGCCGACAATGTCAGTAATGTATATTTTATATGGTTAATCGTACGCATGGTATTTCTTATCTGAAATTCGGATTTATTTGATTAGTAGCCGGGATTCTGAGTCATAAGAGGGTTGGCATCCATCTCGGTCTGGGGAATCGGGAAGAGAAGGCGCTCGCGGGTGGCGTTGGTCTTGCCGATCGAGTGGAGGAACTTCACGGCATATTCGCCGTTGTCGATACGGATCAGGTCAAACCAGCGGTGCCCCTCGAAAGAGAGCTCCATGCGGCGCTCGTGGATGATAGCCTCGCGCATCGCGTCCTTGGTGATGGTCGAAGGAACAGGATCGAGCCCGGCGCGGCGGCGCACGATGTTCAGCGGCCCGCGGGCATCGGGAGTAAGGCTCATCTCGTTGAGAGCCTCGGCCTGCATCAGCAGTACTCCGGCGTAGCGGTAGACGACGAAATTCGCGGGAGAAGTGTTGGTCTCGGGAGAAATCTCCTTAGATACCAGGAACTTTCGCACGTTATAGCCTGTATTGGACCACTGTTTGCGGTATGGGGTCCCCTCCCAGTCGGGGCAGCCTTCGTAGAATACCGAGACGGGCTTGCGGAGGTCACCCTCCTCGTAAGAGTCCATAAACTCCTGCGTCGGCTGGTTCCAGCCCCATCCGCCGGCCACCAGATTGGAACCGCGGGGCCCCATGAACGTCGAGAGCCAGGAGGCATAGGGGGTGTTTCCCCAGAAATCAGATTCGGTGCTCCCGGAATACTGCACCTCGAAAATCGATTCGGCGCCGTTGCGCGCGGGGCAGTTGAAGTTGGCCTCGTAAGGGCAGTTTGCGAGGTCATAACCCAGGTCGGTAATCTGGTCGCAGAGGTCAACAACCTCCCCGTATAGCGCCGGATTCGAGGGAGCGAGGGTCAGGTATACATCGGCGAGCATATACAGCGCGGCTTCCTGGCAGGCGCGCCCCTTCTCGTGGTCGTCATACTCGTACTTCGGGGGAAGGAGGGTGATGGCGTCCTTGCAGTCGTCGATAATCCGCTCGTAAGTCTTGTCGAGGGTTGCGCGGGCAATGGCGCTCGAGGTGTCGGGGTCGTATGGCTCCGTGCGCAGGGGGACACCGCCGAAGAGGCGCGCCAGGAGGTAATAGTAGTGGGCGCGGAGGAATAGGGCCTCCCCTTTTGAGCGGTCGCGGATTTCGTCGCTTACGTCAGTGGCCGTCTCCAGCGCCTTGAGCAGGTTGTTGCACTGCGCTATACCGATCCAGGGGGAGCGCCACATATAGAGCGCCATAGCGTTGTCGCTCAGGGTAGTGAAATTGGCGGCCTGAATCGTCTCGATGCCGTCGTCGCCGCCGCCCGCGCCTACGTTGGAGTTGCCGGCCACGATGTCGAGACCCCAGATACGCTGGTTGTAGAGGTTGGAGGAGCGGAGGGGTATGTAGCAGGCGTTGGCCATAGCGACCGCCACCTGGTCGGTGACCGCCGTATCGGGGTCGACGCGGTCGTATGGGGATTTGTCGAGGAAATCCTGGCAAGAAGAGATGGTCGCTGCCATAGCGAGGGTTGCCAGCCCGTATATGAATTTTTTCATGATGGATGTTCGGTATGGATGTTTAGAAATTGAAGGAGAGGCCTACGTTGAAAGTGCGCGAGGGGGGGAAGCTCGAATAGTCGATGCCGTCGATGCCGACCTCGGGGTCGAGACCCTTGTAACCGGTAATCGTAGCCACGTTCTCGACAGAGAAGAGCACGCGCGCCTGCTCGAAACCGATGCGGCGGAGCCATTTTTCCGGGAAATTGTAGGCGAGGGTAATGTTTTTCAGGCGCAGGTAGGAACCGTTCTCGACCCATCGGTCGCTGATACGGTTGTTGCCGTTGGGGTCGGCCCAGACGGCGCGGGGCATGCTGTTGGACGTGCCTTCGCCGTTCCAGCGGTCGGCGGTGGTCGCGAACTGGTTGTAAGCGGCCGACATGCTCTCCATTACCGAACGGGTGCGGTTGTAAATCTTGTTCCCGGCAACTCCCTGGAGGAAGATTGAGAGCTCGAATCCCTTGTAGGTGAAGCGGTTGTTCATCGAGAAGAGCCAGGTCGGGTTGGGGTTGCCGATTACAGTGCGGTCGTCGTCGTTGATCACGCCGTCGTTGTTAAGGTCGCGGAAGCGGATGTCGCCTGGCTCGGCACCGGGCTGCACGGCATGGGCCTCGACCTCCTGGCGGTTCTGGAAGATGCCGTCGGTAACGTAGCCGTAGAATACGTTAATCGGGTAATCCTGGTCGAGCATCGTCGCGTAAGCGCCGCCGAATTGGTTGCGCCAGAGGGGGGGTGTCGCTATTTAGGTCCTTGATTTTGTTCTTGTTGTAGGTAACGACGAGATTGGTTTCCCATCCGAAGTCCCCCTGGAAGTTGATGGAGTTGGCCTGGAGCTCCCAGCCGATGTTGCGCACCTTGCCGGCGTTTGTATAGGTGTCAAAGGTATCCTCGAAACCGGTAGTGATGGGGAAGGCGGCCTTGACGAGCATGGCGTTAGTGTTCTTGATGTAGCCGTCGAGGCTGATGTTCAGGCGCGACTTGAAGAGGGAGATGTCGACACCGGCGTTGAACTGCTCGATTTCCTCCCAGTGGATCGCGGAGTTGGCGAGCACCTGGGAATAGAGAGCCGACTGCTCGGAGTTCTCGAGGGTCGTACCGAAGGGATAGAGGAGGGTAACGAGGGTCTGGATATGGTCGTAGTTGCCGACAGAAGCCTGACTGCCGGTCTTACCGTAGCCGAGGCGGAGCTTGAGGTCGTTTACGGCCTTGTCCTCGGGGAAGAAACTCTCGGAGGAGATACGCCAGGCGGCGGAGACGGAGGGGAATGTGCCCCAGCGGTGTTTCGGGCCGAAACGGCTGGAACCGTCGCGGCGGATGGTGGCGGTCAGCAGGTAGCGGTCGTCGAAGGAGTAGTTGGCGCGGGCCATATAGGAGAGGAGCGCCCATTCGTTCTGCGAGCCGTCGAGCGAGTTGATTTTCTCGCCGTTGGCAAGCTGGTGTACGTTGTCGAAGAGGAAGCCGTTCATCTGGCCGTTCATCCAGTAGGCGTGGTTCCACTGGGCCGACATACCGGCCATTACGTTGAGGGAGTGTTTCTTGGCGAAAGTATAATCGAAGGTGAAGTAGTTATCCCAGAGATAGGTGAAGTTGCGGTTCGAGGACTGGTACTGGGTGCTCTCCTCAACCGGGGTCGGCTTCCAGTCGTACTTGGGGGTGAAAGCCTCGTCGAAGAAGAACTTGGCGTCGTAGCCGAAGAGGGAGCGGAACTGGAGCCACTTGGTGAAGGTGATGTCGGCCGCGATATTGCCGAGGAGGTTGTAGCCGTCGGTGCACGAGCGGTTCATCTTGTTGGTGCCGACCGGGTTGCGGACGCTGCCGTACCATTCGGAGTTGCCCGAGGGGCCGCTCCACTGGCCGTCCTCGTCCTTGACGGGGAATGTCGGGAGAGCCTGCATCGCGTCCCACATGCTGTAAGAGCCGGACTTCTTGATGTCGGCGCTGAACAGCAGGTTGTTGGAGAGCTTGAGCCAGCTTTTGAGCTTGACGTCGTTGTTGCTCTGGATTGTGAATCGGCGGTAGCTTACGTTCTCGACTACGCCGGTCTGGTCGAGGAATCCGGCTGAGAAATAATAGTGGGCTTTGTCGTTACCGCCGGAGTAGCTGACATTGTAGTTCTGCATTACGCCGGTCTGCAGCAGCTCGTCGACCCAGTTTGTCGAGCGGGTCAGAGCGGAGGGGTCGGCCCAGTCGGGGTTGGTGTTGTGTCCGGCCTCGGAAAGCATGCTGTTGCTGAGGGAGGCGTATCCTGCGGCGTCGAGGAGCTTCATCTTCTTGGAGACCTTGGAGAAAGCGGCGTTGACCGATACGGAGAGGCGCGAAGTTCCGGTCACGCCCTTGCGGGTTGTGATCATCACCACGCCGTTTGCGCCGCGGGAACCATAGATGGCGGTCGCGGAAGCGTCCTTGAGCACGTCGAGGCGCTCGATGTCCTGCGGGTTGATGCTGTTAAGCCCGAGGTCGGTAGGAACACCGTCGATAACAATCAGCGGGTCGCTGTTCATAATCGAGCCGAGGCCGCGCACCTTGATGGTCACATTGTCGCCGGGCTTCGCGCCGCCGACAATGTTCACACCGGCGATTTTGCCCTGAATCGCCTGTCCGACATTATTCACCGGCACCTCTTTAATATCTTTCGCGCCGAGGGAGCCGACAGCGCCCGTAAGGTCGCTCTTTTTCAGAGTGCCGTAGCCGATTACGACTACCTCGTCGAGGAGGGCGGTATTCTGGGTAAGGGTAACGTTAATCGTGTTGCGGCCGTCGACCTGCACGGTCTTGCTGTCGTATCCTATATAGGAGAAACGGATTGACGAAAGGGGGTCGGCCTGGAGCCGATAGTTTCCTTCGAGGTCGGTCGAGGTCCCGGCGCCTGTAGAGGTGGCGATTACGCTCGCGCCGATAATCGGCTCGCCCGATTCGTCAGTGACTGTTCCCGAAACGGAGATTGTCTGTTGCGCCATTGCAAGCGGAGCCAGCGCCCAGAACGCCAAAAGCAGAAACAGGGATCTGCGGGCCTTGGCTTTTAATTGTTTCATGATAAGACTGGGGTATGTTATTAATATGTTAAATGTATGTTCCAACGGAGGTAGCTGCCGCGGCGGCTATTGGTGTTTCCATGAATTTTCCAATGCAAAAATAATTCATTTGGGAGCGCGATTGCCGGAGTGGAATAAAAATGTAGTCCCAAGTATCGGTTTCCAACGATTAACTTACTGAAAATCAAAGGCCGCCTCTTCCGAGGCCGCCTTAAATAAGTAGCTGCGAAATAGGGGGATTTTCACATTTTTTGACTGCCGCGGAGTTATTTCCGCCTTCCGTCAGGGGGCAACGGGGCCGTTGTCGCGGCCTATTTTCATCACTTCTTCCTCGAGCTTGTCGCGGTCGCCGGCAGCCTTGTTGCGCGCCTTGGTACGGTAGTTGTAGATGGTCGTCACGGAGTATCGGAGGAACTGGGCTATTTTCACGCTGTCGTTGATTCCGAGGCGTATGAGGGCGAAAATCCTGAGTTCGGTGGTGAGCGATCCGGCCTTCTTGGGCTGGATTGCCTCCTCAGGGCGGAGGAGGGCGTTGAAGTCGGCCACGAATGTCGGGAAAAGGCTCAGGAAGGTGTTGTCGAAATCGGCATAGAAGTTTTTCAGCTCCTCGTCGAGGAAGGCTGTCGACTTGATGGTAGTGCTCAACTGCTCGGTCTTCCCTGCCGCGATCAGCTTTCCGAGCTGCTTGCGGTAGGAGTCGATTTTCTCGATGTAGAGGGAGCACTGGTCCATATACCGGGCGATGTATTCCTCTTTGATACAGGAGTTTTCGGCAATCGTTCGGTTGGCTTCGAGCAGCTCGGCGTTAGAGGCGTTCAGCTCGGCGTTAAGCTGCTTGAGGCGGAGGCCCGACAGCTCCGCCTCGCGGCGCGCGGCGCTGGTGCGCTTCATCTGGCGCATGACATAGAAAATCGCCACTAACAGCCCGACTACCAGAAGACTTATAAGGAAGACCGCGGCCCTCAGGCGGGAGCGCTGTGAACGGATCGTCTCAACATACATGTCGTTGACAATCGGAAAGAAGCTGTTGGCCTCGACGACGCGCAGACGGGCGTTGCACTTGTCGGCATCCTCGAGCGAGATGCGCAGCAGCTCGTAGGCAAGCCCCACCTCCCCCTCCTCGTAGAGGAGCATGGCGAGTTTCCGAAGGGAGACATATTCGCGGACGGCTGACTGTAGGTCGGCGATCGAGGCCCGCAGGAGCTGTTCCTTCTGGTTCTCGCGGTCGCCGAGCAGGTCGTATGATTCCGAGAGGGTGAAGGCGCATATCGCCTCCTCGTGGGTGGTTGTCTCGTTGTCGGCCAGATACTTCCTGACAACCCGGACGGCGTCGGCGGCTTTGCCGTCGGCGTTATCGCGGGTTGCCTCGGCCATGACGTAGCCCAGCGACCCCGGCTCGTTGACTGCCATAAGGGAGTCGAGATACTGGCGTGTCAGCGCCCGGTAGCGGTCGTGATCCTCAGGGCGCACGGCGTAATCGTCCATCAGGCCGTAAACTGTGCGGAGGATATGGTAGCGGAAGGGGCGCATGTACTCCGGTATGCGGTGGGAGGGAATCGTGTCCATAATGTCGAAAGCCTCCTTGTACATCCCGGTGTAGGCCAGGACGTTGGCGGAGTTCATAGCCGCGTTGCGCATCAGGTACGGGTCGCCGATTTTCCGGGCGAGGGCCTCGCGGCGGCCGCATATGGCGAACGCCGAATCGGTGTTGTAGGCCTGGTACTCGTTCAGAAGCGCGTCGAGGGCGTGGAAGCGGCGCACGTCGTCGGCCGCGGCGCTGATTTCCTTGCGGAGCTTGATCAGGCGGTCCTCCTTCTGGCGGGCATACGCGTCGCGGTTGGCGATAGTCTGGCGCAGCACGCGCGTCAGGCTGTCGGTCACGGCGGAGTTGTCGGCGGCCATCGCCCCGAACACCGCGGCCACCGCCGCAAACAGGAGGACCTGTATTCTAACGCCGCTCATCACAGGGGACGCAACTGACCGGTTACCGTATCAATGACGTACCCCCTAACGACTATGTCGGATGGGATAAGGGGATGACGGGCCACAAGGTCGACGGTTTCCTTTACCGCCTCGTCGGTATCCTCGAAGCCGTGGAGCCAGCTTTTGAGGTCGATGCCGCAGTGGGTCATCAGCGTTATATGCTCTTCGGGTATTCCGCGGGAGCGCATATGGGATAGCATCTCGTCGGCATCCATCCCCTGGACTCCGCAGTTTGTGTGGCCGATTACCATGATTTCCCTGACTCCAAGCTCGTAGACCGCCACGAGGATGCTGCGCATCGTAGAGTCGAACGGGTTGGTGATAACCCCTCCGGCGTTCTTTATGATCTTTACGTCGCCGTTGCGGAACCCGAGCGCGGCGGGGAGCAGCTCCACAAGGCGGGTATCCATGCAGGTGACGATTGCGATTTTCTTATCCGGGTATTTGCTTGTTATAAACCGCTCGTAGCCCTTCTCTCCCACGAAGCGGCGGTTGTGTTCAAGGATTTCCTGTATCATGGTATCGCGTTTTTCCTACCGCGAAAATACGAAAATACCCCGAAAGAACGAAAAGAGTTGGAGCATAATCAACAAGTTCGTAACTTCGCGCCGGGGTCCCTCCCCCCTTCACCCTTCACCCTTCACCTTTCACCTTAAAAAGATATGACCAGGAAAATACTGTTCCTCCTCTCCGCCATAATGATGTTCACGGCCTATGCCGAAAACTACCCCTACCGCTCCGACGCGCTGTGGCTCGCGCAGCCCGACCACGCCGACTGGCTGTACAAGGTCGGCGAGTCGCCGGAATTTGATATACGGCTCTACCGCTACGGAATACCGCAGGACGGTGTGGAGGTGGCCTGGGAAGCTGGCGACGACCTTATGCCGGCCGACGATTCCGGCAAACTGACGCTGAAGGATGGCGCTGCCAAGCTACGCCTCAAGCCGATGAAGAAGCCTGGGTTCCGCGACCTGCGGCTGACGGCGAAAATCGACGGACAGACTTTCCGCCACCACGTCAAGGTAGGGTTCTCCCCCGAGAAAATCGAACCGTACACCAAGAAACCGGCTGATTTCGACGAGTTCTGGCAGAAAGGGCTCGACGAGCTCGCGAAAACGCCGCTGAAATACACTATCACCCCGGCGCCGGAGTATTCCACGGACAAAATCGACGCATACCTCTTAAAACTCATAATCAACCGGCAGAACCAGGCGGTCTACGGCTATCTGACAATGCCGAAAGGGGCCAAGCCGGGTAGCTGCCCGATCGTGATGTGCCCTCCCGGAGCCGGTATCAAGACTATCAAGGACCCACTGCTCCACAAATATTACGCCGAAAGCGGCTGCCTACGCTTCGAGATTGAGATTCACGGACTTAACCCGGAAATGACCGCCGAACAGTTCGCCGAGATTTCCAAAGCGTTCTCCGGCAAGGAGAACGGCTACCTGAGCAACGGACTTGACAACCGCGACAACTATTATATGAGGCGGGTGTACCTCGCCTGCGTCAGGGCGATTGACTTTCTGACGACGCTTCCCGAATGGGACGGGAAGAATATCGGGGTTCAGGGCGGTTCGCAAGGGGGCGCGCTGGCAATCGTGACGGCGGCGCTCGACCCGCGTGTGACGGCGGTCGCCGCCAACCATCCCGCCCTCAGCGACATGGCGGCGTTCAAGGCCAAACGGGCCGACGGCTATCCCCACTTCTCGCGCCTCCCCGGCTCCGACACGTCCGAAAAGCTTGAGACCATGGCGTATTACGACGTCGTGAACTTCGCCCGCAACCTGAAATGCCCGGTGTTCATGACATGGGGCTACAACGACAACACATGCGCCCCGACAACCTCCTACGCCGTCTACAACGTCATCACCTCCCCCAAGGAGGCCCTCCTGACCCCTGTCAACGAGCACTGGACCTCCGACACCACCGAGCGCGCCATCCACCGCTGGCTCCTCTCCCAATTCAAATAATCCCCCTCTCTCAGCCACCCTCAAGCCCCGCCGTTCCTACCGCCAGCATGTGTATAACCCCGCCGTCTCCTATAATCTTCTTCTATGGGATGCGGTTGGGGTGGTAGGGACGCGGCGTGCCGCGTCAGGCCGGCTTACGCTCCGCACTACCAAATAAACATCAAACGCGATGGCATTCATTTAGAAATGGTTTTGTGAATTTGGGAAAATTCACTACCTTTGCCGTCAAAGGGCAAAGAGTTGCCTTAAAACCGCTTATCGCCTCCCGCGACAAGCGCATTAATTTTTGAGAAAGCGTTTTTTGCTTCGTTTCTCCCACCGAAAATCGCCAATTTTCTATCCCAGAGAGAACACAAGCAGTCAGGAGTCAGCAAAAGCCTCGCTGAGAGGCCTAAGCTTACTCCAAACGCCTATGTTTGTCGATTCCACCCCCGTCTTGTCGCGGGAGGTAAGGAATACCGGCATGCGTGGGGGTGGACTGCGTCGTTTCTGGGAAGGTGTTTGGCGATACCTCGGTTGGGACGGCGCGGCAAAATGTCCCCGCGCATTCTTTTTATCCAACCGAAAACTCGCCACCGCCAACGGCTTTGGGGAATCCGATGGCAACATATTCACCATCTATGTCTTACATTTTTCACGGCTTGTCGCATCTTCGCATAAAGGCCGGTCTGTCAGCATTACTGCTGTCTGCCTGTTTTTTACTGACAGGATGCTCGACTGCCGGGACTCTGAATGTGCCCGGAGTCACCTACCAATCAGTCAACACACGAATACCGCAGCCATCAAAGGGCTTCTCTATCCCGGCAGATGCTAAAATCATGGCCTCGTATGCCATTGACGAATATGGCAAACTCGCGATATTTGTGAAAAATCTGACATCGGAGATTATGATCATCGATCAGGAAATGTCGTTTCTGGTAAATACCGACGGAGTTTCTACGAGCTACTTTGACCCGACAATCAGGACATCAACGACTACGAATTTCGATGCCGCGACCAACGGAATGAGCGTCAACCTCGGTTCCATTGCCTCGGCCTTTGGCGTGGGAGGCCCACTTGGTTCCCTTCTCGGAGGAATGAATGTCAGTAATTCTGCTACGCAAGGGGTATCTAACGCGAACTCTGTTATGATAGCAGACCAGAAACGCATAATGTTAGGGCCGAAAGGAAGTTGCGGAATGTCGAAATTCTATACAGTTAAAGGGATTGGGAAAAACGCGCTCATCGCTCAGTCACAGAAAGACTTAACATACGAGACCTCCCCTCTCCGATTCAGCGTCTGCATTTCCTATTCGGTAAACGACGAAGCAACATTTGAGAAGTTCGTCACCGATTTCTATGTTGAGTCGAATATTTATGAACGGGTATTGTCAAAAGGCAAGGTCAATCAGGCGCTCAGACGAGTTTACGCTGAAAAGCCGAACTGCCTTGATATGCCATGGTTCATTCTTTATATGAATAATAATATCAAGGGGACAGCCGGAGATGACTTCTTCATACCCGCAAATGATTTCAAAAAGAGCACATACGACAATATTGTGCAGGGAATGTTGGTAGATTTTCAATAAAAGGACATATGAATAATATTTTCAAACAATTCATCGGCTCCATACTGATGATTGCCCTGCTCGCTTCCTGTCATTCTGTGGAGAAAGTAGTAGTCAGCGGCGCTCCCGGAACCAAGATATACACACCAGACAAAACAGAAGTAGCAACTATCGCTCCTAACGGGCAAGCGAAAATCAAGCTACCAGGCGATGCTTACTTCGGCTATCTTTACACATACGATGCGGCCTATGACAAGTACGTCCCGTTTGCGTTGGATGTCGTGGAAAACAAACACTCAGGATGCAAGATCGCACTTGGCACAAGTTTCGCTGTTGACGGAATTGGTCTGTCAGCAATGGTTGTAGGCCTTGCGTGGATATTGGCAACAGCGGAAGATGAAGAGGCGAACACAACGCCAGCAGCTTTGGCCGTTGGCGGAGGTGGTGTTCTGGCACTTGGTTCGGCGCTTGGAGGAATGGCAGCCAGTTCGAGGATGGGCGAGCTTAACCATCAGTATAATTTCGGATATGCGAAAAAGCAAGAAACGAATCAGAACGTTGTGCTCGCTGAATATGTTGCGCCATATGCCTCTGTCGCAACGCAAACCGCCAAAGCGAACGAAAAAGAGACGCCCGCTATCGATACGCCAACAGAAGCGACCACGAGCAGACACACCCTCCCTTCGTCCAAATCCACCAGGACGATAAAGGACTCTGCCAAACGGGTTGAGGGGACCTACTCAGTAAGCGGCAAACTGACAATCGGGAACGAGACTGTCGAGGAATTAAGCGGTAATATAATCCTTATTACCAAGACAGGTAAAAACGAGGTCAAGGTAGAAATTTACGACGGTAAAGAAAAATTCTTTTCTTCAACGGAACTATACTCTGTCGCAAAGGGTAAGAATGGCTCCATAACTTTAACCCACAAAAAAATATCGTCAGCACACATAACAATAACCCCTTCCGGCAAAATCACCTATACACATCCGAGGGTGAACATCGAAGGAGACAATTACACCCTGACGCTTAGTGGCTCCAAAGCTGCGTCTAAAAGCAATAAATGAATTTGCGTTGACTTTGCAACGCGGCATACTATGAATAAACCATAGGATTCACATTGTTACAATGTGGATTGTGTAGGAACATTTCCTGGATGTGAATCTGGGAAATGTTATTTTATTAACAATGCCCATATTAGCCTTTTATCTGAAATCTGTGTTAATCCGTCGCATCCGTGGGGAGCGAAGCGACCGCCAAAATCTGTGTGCCAAAATCTCTCCAATTCAATATGGAAAAACCACATAATAACACGT
The DNA here is from genome assembly GCA_910585755.1 of uncultured Muribaculaceae bacterium. Classification (GTDB taxonomy): domain Bacteria; phylum Bacteroidota; class Bacteroidia; order Bacteroidales; family Muribaculaceae; genus UBA7173. The sequence continues at coordinate 22,362 of CAJUFH010000028.1, forward strand.
TGATGTGGAGGCTGAGAGGAGGTATATCCAAATTTGTAAGGTGGACTATCCTAATTATAGGACCTCTTCGAGGCCAGGTCCACCCCCCTCGAACAAACACCGCACCTTCGGCGCTAAACGAATGCAGCGGTTGTGTAGGGGACGCAGCGAATATATAGGATTGCACCGCACGACCAAATAAATGCGGTGTTGTGATGAGGTTCACGCCTGACGCAGCGTGCCGCATCCCTACAAACATTCAGTTATGCAACGCCACCCCCATTTTGTTTTACAACACCTTCGCACTCGGGGCGGGGAGGGGCTTGAGGGGAATCAGATGTCGAGGGCGCCGATGAGGGAGGTGACGGAGGGGACGTTGTGGCGGCGGCAGTAGTCGGCGATGTAGTCGATGACTTCGACGCAGACGGCGGGGTTGAGGAAGTTGGCGGTGCCGACCTGGACGGCGGTTGCTCCGGCGAGGATGAACTCCATGGCGTCGCGGCCGGAGGCGATGCCACCGAGTCCGATTACGGGTATCTTGACGGCCTTGGCGGTCTGCCATACCATGCGGACGGCGACGGGGCGCACGGCGGGGCCGGAGAGGCCGCCGGTGACGGTCGAGAGGCAGGGGCGACGGCGTTCGACATCAATCGCCATACCCATAAGGGTGTTGATCAGCGACACGGCATCGGCCCCCTCGGCCTCGGCGGCACGGGCGATTTCCGTTATGTCGGTCACGTTGGGGGAGAGTTTGACTATCAGGGTGCGGGGCCACGCGGCGCGCACGGCGCGGGTCACAGACCCTGCACCCTCCGTTGTCGTACCGAAGGCGAGTCCCCCCTGCTTCACGTTCGGGCAGGAGATGTTGACCTCCAGCGCGGCGACATCGTCCAGCGCCGCGAGACGGCGGGCCGCCTCGGCATACTCCTCGGGGGTGTTACCCGAAATATTCACGATAAGGTTAGAGCCCTGGCGGCGTATGCGGGGATAGATTTCGGAGGCGAAATAGTCGACACCCTTGTTCTGCAGGCCGACGGCGTTGAGCATCCCCGAGGGGGTTTCGGCCATACGGGGGTAGTCGTTACCCTGGCGGGGATGGAGGGTCGTGCCCTTAACTATATATGCCCCGAGCGAGGAAATGTCGAGCAGGTCGGCAAACTCCTCGCCGTAGCCGAAGGTCCCGGAGGCGGTCATCACCGGGTTTGCCATTTTCAGCGAGCCAATCTCAACGCCCAGCGAGGGGGCGGCAGCGGTATTGTTTTCCATACGATTCAGTCAAACCAAGTGAGTTCGTCAATATTGAACACGGGGCCTTCGGTGCATACGCAGACGTTCCCCCTGACGGTCTTCTCGACGCAGCAGAGGCACGCGCCGAGGCCGCACGCCATCATATTCTCAAGCGATACCTCGCACGGGGAGCCGCTTTCGAGAGCCTTTTTCGCCACCCAGACCATCATCGGCTTGGGGCCGCAGCAGGCCACGAGGTCCCAGCGACGGTCGAGCGCCGGGTTAAGGGTCACGAGGCCGCGGTGTCCGGCGGATCCGTCGTCGGTCGAGACGTGTACCGGGCCGAGCGCCTCGAACTCGTCGCGCAGTAGCAGCTCCGCTTCCGAGCGAGCGCCGGTAAGAAATTCCGGGCTGTAGCCCAGGGCTTTGAGCTGTTTTCCGTAGAAGAGCATCGGCGCAACGCCTACCCCGCCTCCGGCAAGAAGGATGCGGGCATCCTTGTTTTCAGGGATGGAGAAACTGCGGCCGAGCGGGAGCAGCATGTTGACCACATCCCCTTCGCGGACAGCGCAGAGGGCCTCAGTTCCGGCTCCGGCACGGCGCACGAGAAGCCGGAGCGTCCCGGCGGCGGGATCGGCGTCGCAGATTGAAATCGGACGGCGCAGGAAGGTCGGCTTGCTGGCGTCAATCCTAACCTGGGCGAACTGACCGGGAAGAATCTCGGCGGGGAGGGTGCCGCGGAACGTCAGCATACAGAAACGAGGACCAAGCTGCCGGTTTTCGACAACCGTGAGGTCGCAAAGTGCTTTCTTCATAATCGTTGAGGGTTCTTTTACGCGAAGTTAAAGAAAATCCTGCGAAAAAGCCGCGCCGGGCGAGGGCAAACTTTCGGTTTTCGGAAGGCGTTATATATTGTGAAGCGGCGTGAAATGCCGCGAAAACGACAAAAATAATCTCGAGGGTATGAAAAAGATTCTCAGCTTTATAGCTTTGGTAGCGCTACTTTATAGCTGTTCGCCGTTCCAGTTGGTCAACAGCGAGGTTTACAACAACGCAGACCTCGCCCAGTATAAGACTTTCCGCATCGTCACACCGGGGATGGGCAAACTCCCTCCGGGTATGGAGATGGTGACGTACTACAACATCGCGGCCGCGATACGCGAGGAGATGGTTATGCGCGGCTTCACCGAGTCGCCCGAATCGCCGCTGCTGATCAACATAGCGGTCACCACCCAAAAGGAGATACAGACGGAGCCTCTGATGCCGCCGGCCGGCTACTTCCCCTATAACGGCCCGTATTATCCGTATTATATGTGGCCGCGCTACAACTACGGCCCGTACTGGAATCCCGCCTACTACTCCAACGCCCAGGTTATCACGGGGATATATAAGGAGGGCGTGCTGACGATGGACTTCGTCAATATCGATACCAAGGTGCCTCTCTACTCCGCATCCGTCGCGACAATTATTGACAACGGCAGCGGCCAGTACCGCAACCTGCAAAGCATCACGGAAGCTGTGCAGACCCTGTTCTCTAAATTCCCCGTACCGCTCCTCCCGCAGTACCGCGGCCAGAAGTAACACCACCCAAGCGCAGAAAAGTCAGGACGATATAGCGCCCGTAAATATCGAGGCAATCGCATATATCGAGACAATGTAATATAACAACGACGAAATGGGTCGAAGACCCTGAATGTTAGTAACCCCATCATAAGCCGCCTTGCGCGGGGGTTGATGGGGTTTTGCTAATGCCTTGGGAGGGGGAACAAGGTTGAAGACCTTGCACAATGAAAATCAGAGTGTTGCGCATTATATATGGGATTCGGGCGTTGTGCAAAGTCTTCGACCTTGCCGGATAGGACGGCGAAATCACCCCACCAACCGCCGCCAAAGGCGGCTTATGGCGGGGTTACTAACATTAAGGGTCTTCGACCCTTTGAGTCTGTCAGGATGTTTGGCGCCCGTATATAATAATAAGGTAATTTCTATTACATTATCCCAACGAGAGTGCTGTCATATGAACATTCCAAAATTATATATTAATGATATACAATTTCTTATTGAGAAACGACGTTTATTAGTAAAAACAGAGGTATAACCATGGAAATTACTACTGATAAAAAAAGGCAAATCATTGTTGGTTTACAACTCATCAGACATACTAAATACAAAGAATGCTCTTTCTCAGATTATTGGGATAAGTCAGATCCAAAGTGATGAATATAAGAATATGCAGGATGGGACTTGTACTAATTATTTAAAGTTTAAATTTAATGGCGTAAAGTACAAAATCCGAGTGTCTGACCATTCGTACAATACACTCTCAAAAGAGACATTAGAGAGTTGTCGTTACACAAGGGGATATTGGACTATCGACGCATCTATTGGCCGATACACACCGTCGGAAATCCCTGTGATTGTCCAGAATATAGACACAAACCTCAATAAGTATCAGGATTCCATACGTTATTCAAAATTGGAGCAATTCGCAAGAACTAAATTATCAGAAGATTATTATATTGAAGACATGGACGATACATATGCATCTAAATATCTTTCAGATGAATTTATTCAAGATAAAGATTTAACGGATGATAAATATGGAACAACCAATAAAGTGTTAAACAAGATTTTCCGTGATTTGTTGTTGAAAATTGGTAGTGAAGACTTATTTCCTGGTGAATGAATAACGGTAAGTTGATCTGATATTCCATTCGTGTCCACTACACCATCGCAATAGTCAGGACGATATTGCGCCAGTGTATATCGAAACGAGATAACGTAACAACGACGAAATGGGTCGAAGACCCTGAATGTTAGTAACCCCATCATAAACCGCCTTGTACGGCGGTTTATGATGGGGTTTTGCTAATGCCTTGGGGGGAAACAAGGTTGAAGACCTTGCACAATGAAAATCAGAGTGTTGCGCATTATATATGGGATTCGGGCGTTGTGCAAAGTCTTCGACCTTGCCGGATAGGACGGCGAAATCACCCCACCAACCGCCGCCAAAGGCGGCTTATGGCGGGGTTACTAACATTAAGGGTCTTCGACCCTTTGAGTCTGTCAGGATGTTTGGCGCCCGCATATATCGAGACAATAAAACATCAAAATGACGAACTGGGTCAAAGACGCTATGAGTCTATTGAAGTGTTAGGAGTCCCTATTATGGGTTGGCGGATGGGGTTGGCGAAGGGCTGGGGTTAGCGGAGGGGACGACGGGAGAAGCGGAGGGTGGAATGGTGGAGGGGGAATGAGAGGGTCAGGATGGTGTTGGAGGCGGAGAGGTCGGCGGTACATTCGGGGTAGTCGGTCTGGAAACGGGCGTCAATCCAGCCGAGGCGGTAATGGTCAGCGAAAATGGTAGGAATAAGCGTACCTTTCCTCATCCCAGGCAGCCATGAGCGCCCTTCGACGGAGGCTCCCCCGAGATAGATTATATCATACCCGCCCGGGGCGGTTTCCGACCTCACAACCGCCAGATCGTAGAATCCGCCGGGGATTGCCCATTTCGGGTCGTTGTCGCGGTCAAGGAAGCTCCAGAACCCTTCAACCGGATCGGAGGAAAGAACAAAATGGTTTTCGAGGGTTTCGACGGTCCAGGGTGTCATAAGTGTTTTCGCGGGAGCGGCACTTTGCCTTACCTCCAGCCGCCGTACGTTCATCTCGGTGCTGACGGTCAGCTCAATCCCCGAAAGAGGCGTTCTAAACGGTACGCTACCCGCCTCGGTCATTTTATTGCCCCCTGTATCAAACGACGCCACACCTTCAGCGATATCGACAACAAGGCAGTTAACACCTCCGGCGATATTGGCGTCCTTCGTCAGGTAATTGTCGAGGAGGCTCACTCGGCTACCTGAGGGGCTTACGGAATCGACTGTCAGACGGAGCGCCCGCTCGTCGAACCCGGCGCTCGCGGGGTCCTCCCCGAAAGAGAGCGCCGCGACATATACCGGGACACTGTCGCGGTCCATAAAAGTCAGCACGGCCTCCGCCCCTCGCCCGACCAACTGCTTTTTAGGGAAATCAGCGGCAAGCGAAACCCTCAGGGACGCGGCATCGGGGTCAACGGCGACTGAACGAGATTCACCCCGCCGAAGGAGAAAGTCAGGCGGATCGCAGACAATCTCCGGCGCGACAGCCGCGGAGGCAGCAAACGCCTGTAATGCAGCCGCAAAGAGCAATGAGACCGGGCGGAAAGGGTGTCTGAACAAGGCAAGCATACGCGTCACATTTCCAGCTCCCGGAGCCGGTTTTCATAAAGCCGCATCGTCTCGCTGACGAAATCGTCATCGGAGAGAGTGTAGTCGAGCCACGCGATCGGGATTCCGCGTTTTTCCATACCCCGGAACCAGGTCATCTGCCGTTTGGCGAACTGGTGGATGGCGATTTCGAGCCCGTCGCGCATCTCGGCGCGGGAAATCTGTCCCGTCACGAAAAGCGTCACGAACTTGTATTCCAGCCCGTAATAAATCAGATTTTCAGCCGGAATGCCTGCGGCGAGCAGCCTTTCGACCTCTTCCGTCATTCCGGCAGCGAGCCGGGCATCAAGGCGCTCCGTAATCCGCCGGCGGCGCGTCTCGCGGTCAATCGCCACGCCGACAACGAGCGCCTGGCGGGGCGTCGGCTCGACAGCGTCACGGGCCTCGTCGGGATGGTCGAGATAATACCGCTGAATCTCGATGGCGCGTATGGCGCGCTGACAGGTGTCGAGGTCGGTAACGTTGTGGAGCGTCTTCATCGAGGCGAGAATCACCTTTAACTCCGGCAATTCCTTCCCCTCCAGCTCCGCTCTCAACGCGGCGTTTTCAGGCACTTCGGGGAGCGCCATCCCTTTTAGAAAAGACTCGACATACAGCCCCGTACCGCCGCAGACAATCGGCAGCTTCCCGCGGGCCGCAATCTCCGCGTCGGCCTTCCGGGCGTCGCGCAGGAACTGGTAGAGGTTGTATTTCGTTCCCGGCTCGGCGACGTCGATGAGGTGGTACGGCACCTCGCCGTACTCCTCCAGGTCCTTCCCCGTCCCGAGGTCCATAAGGCGGTAGACCTGGCGCGAATCTCCGCTTATAATCTCCCCGCCGACATGGCGGGCAATGGCTACCGCCCGGCGGGTCTTTCCCGTCGCAGTCGGGCCGACCACCGCGATCAGTGGGCGCCGCGGGTCGCGGGAAACATCGGTGCTTATTTCCTTTCCCATCGAAGTTCAGACGAATACACTTGTAACCTTGCGCCACATCCTGCGCAGTTTGAAGAACGGAGAATCCTGGTTCAGGCGCGCCACGTCGAGCCAACGGCGGTCATTATAGTCAACCTGCCATTTCTGAAGGTCGCGAAGGCGGAATGTCGGGCGGTAATGCTTTATTCCGTAGAGTCGTTTTCCGTTCTCGTCGTATGTCTTCCAGGCCATAGCCACCGTTAATATGCGCCGAATTTCCGCCGTCAGGTCGCAAGATACGATTTTCTGGTTAATCAGTTGGCGCAGGTGGCCGAGGGTGAACCATTCACCGTGGACCCGCGAATCAACGACTTCGTCAGGGTCGGGCAGGAAGGCCAGGTAATGGAATATGTTCTGGAACGTCACATTGTCGGGGCTGTCGTAGGCCAGGCGTATCTCCGCGTCGCTGATTCCGGTACGGGAGCGGAAATGCTGCGCGGCCTCCATATCGCTGACATGTTTTGTATAGGGAATCTTCACCACCACCGGGGTGTCTATGAATTTGATCATAGAGCCGTTGCTGAACTGCTGCCAGTTATGCGTCGAGTCGAGCAGTATGCGGTCGTCGCTTAGGACGAGGTAGCGCAGGGTAGTCGTGCCTGGATTTTCAACGAAATGCCCCTCGTCGTTCTTGCAATAGTAGGTCCACAGCGAGTAATACCTCATCCCGAGGAACAACAGGGAGAGGACGTACATCGCCATCGGCATCCAGAGGAAGAAGAAGAGATCGGCCCGGTTGAGGTTCACGTTGACATAATATGTCAGGTAATAGGCCCAGTCGACAATGGTCAGGAGGGCAGACAGGCCGAACAGCAGGCGCGTCTGATAGCGCCATTCCCGGCGGTATAGGGAACCGATAAAACCCGACTCCACCACGTTGCCGTAATCGACATGGCAGTTCTCGCATATCCTCGGCTCGCGGGGATTGAGGAGATAAAGCCCGGTTACGATGCAGGTCACGGGGGCGGTCACCAGTATGGCGAGCACCGGCACCGACGCGTCGTAAGGCTGGCCTGTAAGTTCGTGAAGGTCGGCGCGCTTACCCATAAAGTAGAGCCCGATGACGAACAACGCCGTGATGAGCATCACAACCGACACCTCCTGCAGGAAACGCCCGCACGTCGGGACGCTGCGGGAGGTCAGGTAACGCCGGACAACCTGCAGGGCGAAATAGAACAGCACGTTGACCGGCGGAAGCCATTGCAGCGGTATCAGCGGAGAGAGGAACACGAGTACCGTAAGAAGCCCTACGGCAATCGCCCAGTTGCGCCACAATCCGAAAATCGCAGCGGTCATTCCTTCCAGGCGTTGTTGTGATCGAAACATATTCTGTCGGAAAAATCTTTATAAAACCCTGAGGCGCAGGTTACGCGGCCTCAGAGATTCTGCTTGAAATAGTCCAGCATGCGGCCATAGACCAGGGCGCGGGCCTCGCAGCCGTTGATTGAATGGTTCATGCCGGGGAACAGGAACATATCGGCATACCGGTGGGATGCCTGCAGGGCGCTGACATATTCCATCGTGTTGGCGAGATGGACGTTGTCGTCGGCAGTGCCCGACATTAATAACAAGCGACAATTCATTTTGTCGGTGAAGTTAACCGGCGCGCTCTCCTCGTAGCCCCGCTCGTTCTCCTGCGGGGTCAGCATAAAGCGCTCAGCGTAAACGGTATCGTAGAAGCGCCAGGAGGTGACGGGAGCGATCGCGACAGCCGCTTTATACGGGTTGGCCGTGGCCTGGACGGCCATCAGGGTCTCGTAACCGCCGTAGCTCCAGCCGGCGATTCCGATTCTCGACGGGTCGGCGAACGGGAGGGAGGCGGCGTATTTCGCTGCCGCGATCTGGTCGATGGTTTCGTAATGGCCGAGACGCTTGTAAACCACGTCGCGGAAGGCCGCGCCTCTTGCGCCGGTCCCGCGTCCGTCGACACATACGACGGCGAATCCGGCCTCAGCGGCGGCGTAATAGTCCCAGTCCATGCGCCAGCGGTTAACTACCTCCTGCGAGCCGGGGCCGCTGTACTGCCACATTATTACAGGAACCCTCCCCGATACTCCCGCGGGACGAATCATATAACCGTTCAGGGTAGTTCCGTCGGGGTTCGACATAGTGAAAAATTCCTTTTTGGGAAGCCCCTTGTAGCGGGAAGCGTACGCCGCGTTGTCCTCTAAGGTTCTGACAGCCTTCCCCTTGGCGTTGTAGAGGGTAAAGACAGGGGGAGTATCGGCAGAGGAGTAGTTGATTGTAAGGAAATTGGCGGCGGGAGCAAGGGTAGCGGAAGCCCAACCGTCGGCGGGGGTGAGGTCCTCGGCCTTTTTCCCCTGGCGGTCAACGCGGGTTACAACCCTGTTGGCTGCCGCCGGAGTAGCCGGGGATGCGGACGGGCGGGGCACAGACTGATAATAACGGTTGCCCTGCGCGTCAGCGCCATAATAGGCGGTAACGTCGTAATCGCCCGAAGTAACTTGGCGCAGAAGCTGCCCCTCGTAGCTGTAAATATAGAGGTGGCTCCAGCCTGAGCGCTCGGAGAGGATGGCGATTCCGTCATCCTCAAGCACGAGTTCTTCGTAGACAGCCGGATCGAGCCACGCCTTCGCCTCCTCGACGAGCAGCGAGCGGCTGACGGTCGACTTCGGGTTGACGGAATACAGCTCCATGCGGTTCTGCGCACGGTTGAGCGTGCTGACAATCAGACGTTCCGGCGAGTTGCCGAACTCTATGCGGGGTATGTATTCAATCTGCGGGTCCTTGAACGGAATGGCCTTGACCTTGCGGGTCTCTACGTCGTAGCTGTGGAGAGTGACGGTCGAGTTTTTCTCCCCGGCGACAGGGTATTTGTAGCTGAAAGTGCCGGGATAATACTCATACTGATCCTTCGGCTCGCACCACCCGCGGTAGAGGGGGAAAGAATAAGTCGGAACCTCGGTCTCGTCGTAGCGGAGGTAGCAGAGGGTCTGGGAGTCGGGCGACCAGGCCATTGAACAGGAGGTCGAGAACTCCTCCTCGTAGGTCCAGTCGGGTATGCCGTTGATGATTTTTCCGGGAGCGCCGTCGGTTGTCACCTCCACCTCGGTGTTGTAGTCCCACTTGCGGACATGCACGTTGTTGTCAACCACGAACGCCACCATCCTGCCGTCGGGCGAGAAGACCGGCGACTGCTGCATGCCGCCGTTCAGTCCCAGCGGGCGCAGGATGTTGCGCTTGATTTCAAATATGTAGTACGGAGCCTTGAACGAGCGGCGGTAGACTGGCTGCTTCTCGCCGCAAAGGAGGAGTTTCGAGCCGTCGGGCGAGAGGGTGAACTCGGTTACGCGGCTCATCGTCGCCTCGCGGGTATGGGTGGCGTCAAACACCACCTCCAGCTCCTTGCCGGAGGCTGTGTCGTAGCGGCGCACCTTTACGCCGTCGCTATCGAGCAGCAGGTAGCTGAGGCCGTCAGGCATGTAAACGAAACTCTTCGGGGCCTCCGGCTTGTTGGAGGGGTAGACATATTTTGCCAAAGCGTCGACATTGATGCTTTGCGCTCCGGCCGCGGCGCAGCCGGCGGCGAGAAGCAAGGAGGCGGTCAGTTGCCTTAGATTCATTTTTATAATAAGATGTGTCGTTGTTTGATTTCAGGGTATTCTTACCAGAGCAGCATCTGGGCGGGGGATTCGGGGGGCTGCCGGCGCGTCGGTTCCTGGTAGCCGAACTCGTTTGCCGCGGCGGCCGCGTCGGCCTCGGCCTTCGCTTTCCTGGAGGCGGGAGGGGTCGCGATCAGCCAGTTTGTACTGTCGAGACTTTCGTCGATTGCCGAAATCTTAGGCTTCTCGGCCTCTTTTTTTGACTCCTTCCGGGCGCGCTGGCGGCGCGGCTTCGGTTCGGGGGCCGGTTCAGGAATGATGTCTGTCACGGCGGGGTGGATCGTGCCGCTGTGAGCACCATTGAAGTCGGAGAAATCGCTGAACAGCTCCGGTTCGCTACCTTCTGCCAGGCCGGGAGCCGCCGGAGACTCGGCGGGAGCGGGCACAGGAGAGACCTCGGCTGTAGCGGACGCATACTCCGCCGAGGGCTCCGCCGTTCCGACAACGGGTTCGGCCGGCGCCGCGGGTTCAGTCTCGGCGACAGGGAGATTCTTCAGCCGGTCGATTTCCGAACGGAGAAGCGCCTCGCTCTGCGCCTGATGGTGGAGGTTGGTTTCGATTGTCTTTCGGAGCGAGTCGGTCAGGTCTTCGAGACGTCTCCGCTCTTCCTCGGCCTGTTCGAGCCGGGCGTCGCGCTGCGCGAGGGCCGTGTTCTTGCGGCGCACGTCGGCCCGCAGGTCCTCCAGGAGCGCCTCGCTCTCTTTCGCGGCGTCTTTGAGGGACGCGATTTCGCTGTCAGTGGCGATTTTGTCCTGTTCAAGCTGCTGAAGCTGCTCCCGGACCTCCTGCACGACCTTGAGCTGCTGGCGGGCCTTCCCGAGCTGCCCGCGGAGCTCTTCCGCCTGAGTCCTGGCGGCGTCAGCGTCACTCCGCAACTGGGCGGCGAGAGCCTTCGATTCGGATAGTTCGGCGGAAATATCAGAAACGCGGCCGTTGGCCTCGGCGAGCCTGGCAGCCGCTTCCTCCGCACGGGTAGCGGCCTCCCTGGCGCGCGTCTGCAGGTCGTTGACCATCGCCTGGGATAGTTCGTGGGTGGCCGCGGCCTGGTCCGCGCCCTCGCTGAGCTGTTCGAGCCGCGCCTTCTGTTCGTCGGCCTCGGCTTTCAGCTTTTCAATTTCAGCTTTCAGCGCGGTAATTTCCGCAGTCTTGGCGTTCAGCTCCTCGCGGGCCTCGTCGGAACCGCGCTCCTGCACGGAACATATACGGAGCTTGTTGACCAGGCTCTTGTTTTCGAGAAGATACTGCTCGTTCTCGGCCTGGAGGGAGTCGACCTGCTTCTCGAGGTCGTGGACGCGCTCGCTGAGGGCGCGCTTCTGCCTCTCGGCGCTAAGCTGCTGTTTCTTGGCCTCCGCGCCATCCTCCTCCCCCTTGCGCAGCTTCTCGCGGAGGGTCTCGAACTGGCCGTCGAGAGCGTTCTTTTCCCTGGCCCAGCGGTCGTCGTAACTGTGGCGGGCGCGCCGTTCGAGCTCCGACAGATACTGCCTAACGCCGTCGTCAAGCGCGTTCAGCAGGTATTTCTCTTGCTCTTCGGGGTTGAGGGCCGAGGAAATGAAGGCGGGCAGCGACTCATTGATTAGCTTGACAGCATGGCGGAAAATCAACTGGCGCACGGCCTCCTCCTCCGCGGCATCCTCCGCGGCAGGTTCGGCCGGAGCGACCGCTTCCGCATCCTCCGCATCGCCAGCCGCCTCCGCGGGGAGCGCGGCCTGTTGCTGGGCAGCCGTCATCCGCTCCTTCAACGGAGTCACGGTAGCGTCAATCCCCTCGGGGAAATCATCCTCGAACTCCTCGGTATCGAAGCCGAACGCTCGTTTTATCGACTTGAAAAAGGCCATATATGTTCCTAAATAGATTGGTATTATCTGTAAGCATCCCGGAGGAGCCGCCGCGAAACACGGCACACGCCACCTTATCCGACAAAATTAGCAAAAAACCGCGACCCGCGGGCTATCCTGCCCGCAAAAATCGCCGAGGCGGCGAATATAGGCATCTTACCGGCTTTATTGCCGACGGCAAACCCTCCGCGCCAAAGGGGGAGAAGGCCGGCGCGAAAGGATTTCCGGAAGAAACCGCGCAAAAAAAGTTGGCGAAATATTTGGCAGTCTCGCGAGAACTCCCTACCTTTGCATCGCTTTTGGGAACGAGGGGCGCTTAGCTCAGCTGGTTCAGAGCGTCTGCCTTACAAGCAGAGGGTCGGG
>CAJUFH010000029.1 GCA_910585755.1 uncultured Muribaculaceae bacterium
TGCCTCCGGCGAGATAGTCCACCAATGGCTCGTCGAATATCGCGACATTGTGCCGCGAGTGCTGCAACACGCGGATACACCATTCGTAATCAGCAGAAAAACGATACCTTAGATCATATTCATCACAGATGCGTCGAAGGGCTACGAACGCCTGGTGGCATACAACCATCCCCTCGGCGAAGCTCTCATACGTCAGCTTATCAGGCGCGGTCAGGTGGCGGTCAGCCAACTTCGCGCGGTCTTTGCCTACCACCTGCGTCTGCCCGTAGACTACACCGGGAAATCCGTTGTTAATAATCGCGTCAGCTATGAGCTGCAGCGTGTCGGGAGAGTGAAGCGCGTCGCCGGAATTAAGGAATACCAGATAATCGCCGCTCGCCATGGCGATTCCCTTGTTCATAGCATCGTAAATCCCGTTGTCCGGCGAGGAGAATACGCGGCGGTGCGAGTTGGGGTGTTCGCGGGCGATGTCAAGTGTATTGTCGGTGGAGGCTCCGTCGATAATCAGGTGTTCGTAGTGTGTACACGTCTGACGGTCGACGCTGTCGAGTGTCGGCACTATGGTCGCCTGGGCGTTGTAGGTTACTGTTATGATGGAGAACAGCGGTGCCGGTTTGTCGGCTTTGGATCTCGGTGGCATCGTTATGTTATAATGAGTCATAGAATGAAACGTACCTGTTTGAAGAGGTATCGGTTTTCGGAGCCGTCAGTGCGGCGTAGCGTCAATACTCCCGAGGGGTCTATGTCGGCTATCGAGGCGGTGAATGTCTTCCCGTCGGGAGTCGCGAACGGATGCTCCCCTTCGCCTCTCCACAGAGTGGCGAGGTATCGGGCGTGGAGCGATTCCGCCGGTTCGCCAAGATTCGCGAACACGGCTGAAACCAGCTCTTCGAGGAGTGGTTTCAGAGGGGTTTCCTCCCCGGTGATATTCCTTATTGATACCGGGTTGGGGGCGTCGGAGAGGAAACGTTCCTGGTTCACGTTAACCCCGATTCCGGCGATGGTATGGCGTATGGCGGTCGCTGACTCGAGGGAGTGCTCGATCAGGATTCCGCAGATTTTCCTGTCCCCGACGTATACGTCGTTGGGCCATTTCACCCTTACCTCATCAGGCTGCGGAAGGTGTCGGCGGAGAACGTCAACCACGGCGAGACATACGGCCTCGGAGATAAAAAACTGCCTGGCCGGAGCTATCCCCTTAGGTATGAAGAGGATGGAAAAGGTCAGGTTCCGGCCCGGCTCGGCTTCCCAGGAGTTGCCGCGCTGGCCCCGGCCCCCTGTCTGGCAGTCGGTGCTGACAACTACCGGGCCGTCGAAGTCCGCCGCCCGTTCCTTGAGCCAGGTGCTCGTAGAGTTTACTTCCGGGAGCGATATGAAGTCCGCCATATGCTTCATCCCGCTTTTAGTGTTCCGGCTGGCGCACGATTAGAGTGCGCGACTCATCGGGGTTCACGCGCACTTCGACTTCTACTGTATCGTCCGGCAGAAGCGGCTCGATGCGTTCGGGCCATTCGAGCAGACATAGAGCGCCGGAATCGAAATAGTCCTCGATACCGATTTCCAGAGCTTCTTCTACCGATTCCAGGCGGTAGAGGTCGAAATGGTAGATTAGTTCAGCCGTCGTGTCGGAGCGGTATTCGTTGATGATGGCGAAAGAGGGGGAGTTCGCGGTGTCGTCCTCAACGCCGAGTTCTTTCGCGAGCGCGGAGATGAACGTGGTCTTCCCGGCTCCCATCTCGCCGCGGAAGGCGTAGACTGTCTCGTCGCCCATCAGCGAGGCGAACTCGCGGGCGGCTTCGGGGAGGTTTTCGGGTGTCTTGATTTGTATTTCGGTGGTCATAACTGATGAATGTTATCGGATGGATGTTATCTGGGGGTGAGCGTTACCAGGGGCACGAGCATCTCTTCGAGCGATATGCCTCCGTGCTGGAATGTACCGTCGTAATACTGCACGTAGTAGTTGTAGTTGTTCGGATAAGCGAAGAAGTCGTTGTTTCCGGCGAAGATATATGCCGAGGAAACGTTGGGGGAGGGGAGCCCCATCTCCGCGGGCCGCTTGATTTCAAAAACCTGTTTCGGGTTGTACCCCAAGTTCTTTCCTACCTTGTAGCGGAGGTTGGTATTGGTGTTCTTATCCCCTACGACCTTTACGGGGTTGTCGACGCGGATTGTGCCGTGGTCGGTTGTCAGCACGACCTTCGCCCCCGAAGCGGCAATGCGCCGGAACAGCTCGAGCGCCGACGAGTGGCGGAACCAGGAGGTGGCAAGCGAGCGGTACGCCGCGTCGCTTCCGGCGAGCTCGCGTATCATCCGGCTCTCGGTGCGGGCGTGCGACAGCATGTCTATGAAGTTTAGAACGATAACGTTCAGCTTGTTCTGCCGGAGGTTTGCGAACTCCCGCAGCAGTTTCTCTCCCCCAGCAGAGTCGTTGACTTTATTGTATGAGAACTTGCAGGGGCGGCGGTAGCGGTCGAGCAGCGTTGCGACCAGTTCACCCTCGTTGAGGTTCTTCCCCTCGTCCTCGTCCTCGTCGACCCACAGGTGGGGGAACATCTTAGCGATGTCGAGAGGCATAAGGCCGGAGAATATGGCGTTGCGAGCATACTGGGTGGCCGTCGGGAGGATTGAGGTGTAGAGCCGCTCGTCGAATGTGAAGTACTCGGCGAGGGCCGGCTTGATCGATAGCCAGAGGTCGAGGCGGAAATTGTCGATCAGCACGAAAAACACCGGTTCATCTCCGTCGAGGAGCGGAAAGACGGCGTCCGGGAAAATCCGCGGACTCATCAGCGGGCGCTCCTTGTCGGAAAGTATCCAGTTCTCGTAGTTGCGTTTTACGAATTTGTAGAAAGTGGCGTCCGCCTCGGCTTTCTGCATCCGGAGCATCTCGTCCATGTTCGTGTCGGTCGACGCCAGGCGCAGCTCCCAGGCCGTGAGCTTCTCGTAGAGCCTGTACCAGTCGTCGATGCTGGAAGCCTCTGAAATCGCCTGCGAGATTCTGGCAAATTCCTGACGGTAGTCTGCGGCGGCGGTCTCGCTGACGAGCTGGCCGCTGTGGAGGTTCTTCTTGATTGACATCAGAATCTGCATCGGGTTGACCGGCTTTATGAGGTAGTCGGCAATCTGGTTCCCTACCGCCTGGTCCATGATGTTCTCCTCCTCGCTCTTGGTAATCATTATGACCGGGGTTTGCGGGGCTATCTCCTTGATGCGCTGGAGGGTTTCGAGACCCGTGAGGCCCGGCATGTTTTCGTCGAGAATCACGAGGTCGAAGTGGCGTTTTTCGACGAGGTCAAGCGCGTCGCGGCCGTTGTTCACGGTCAGCGGCTCGTAGCCTTTCGTCTTGAGAAACATAATGTGGGGCTTCAGGAGGTCGATTTCATCGTCGGCCCAAAGTATGCTGTATTCGCTCATCGTCTGTTGTCGGGATGGGTTGATACTACAAAGGTAACGTTTTTAACAAAAAAAGGTGCGATTCGGATGTTATTTTTTTGTGACAGCGTGAACCCTCCTCCCGCGCGCTGCGTTTGTAATAGCATAAGACTTATATGCTTTGCTCATGAAAACTGCGATTTTCTTCTCCTTTGGTATTGCTGCTCTGGCGGCTCTTTCGTCGTGTCAAGGCGGCTCGGGCACGGCTCAGACTCCTGATGTCCCCGACAGTGAGGAAATAGCGGAAACGGTAGCGGCTGTGACGGAGGATTTCACCCGTGACAGCACTTTCATCTTCGGCGACGCCCGGATTGAGACCCGCGAGTTCGCGAGGGTCTACCCTACGGAGCATGAGGACGTGTATATGTCAATCCGGGTTTACGCCTTGCGGGAAACGTCAGGGGTCAACATCCAGCTCGCCCGGATTGTCAGCGAGAACTTCGCCGAGGTAGCCGGGGGCGAGGTTGAGTATGACCGCGACAACGGTTCGCAGGCTGCTGTCGAGCGCGAGATTGACTTCTACGGCAACATTTTCACAAAAGACATCCTCCCGGCGCTGAAGGAGTCGGTCAGCTACGGCTACTACGTTGTTATGGAGCTGCGCCCCGCGTGGTCCGACGGCAAGAGCGTCATAACATATATGTCCTACAACGAGGCGTGCGGCGGAGCGGCGTGCGACGCTGACGCCTCCTATGTCAGCTTCACTTATCCCGAGGGCAAACCGCTGGGATTCGAGGAGCTGGTTCCAATGGACAAGCGGCAGGAGGTGCGCGACGAGCTTCTCTCCCTTATGGCCGAGGACGCGGGCCGTTCGCGCGCCAATTATCTGAAATGGCTGAGCGATTTTATCAATCCGGGCGCTTCCGAAACATATACCCCCGAAAACTTCCCCCTCGGTCAGTGCGCGGTCATCGGCGACAACATGGTATTCTCCTACCTCCAGGGCGAAATCGCCTATCCCTCGCGTGGTTGCCCGGTTTTCCTGGTGAAAAAACCATCCTGACAGAGGCAACTCTTTTGAAAAAATGCGTAACTTTGCCGCCGGACAACAAGCCGGAATCTTCTTGACGGCGGCTTCATAAGTCGAACTATCTTTTTATGAGAAATTTTCGTTTCTATACGGCGGTGTTGCTCGCCGCGGCATCTTTCAGTGTGACAGCCGAAACGCTTACCCCGGAGGAGGCTCTTTCCCGCGCCATGGGGGCCGGAATTTCCACCCCTGCGCTTAAATCGGCTATCGGCCGCGTGGAGCGGCCGCGGCTTATCCGTACGGTCGACACTCCCGCCGGAGTCCCTGGCGCGTACGTGTTCAGCCGCGACGGCGGCTATGTCGTTGTCGCCGCCGACGATGTCGCCCTTCCCCTTTTGGGATACTCTGACGAGGCGCTTCCCGAGGGTGACGCGATGCCTCCGCAGATGAAATGGTGGCTTGGGGAATACGGGCGCCAGATTGACTATGCCCGCGCCCACGCTTCGGAGCGCCCTCGAATCGCTTCCGCTCCGTCGAGAGCCGA
This sequence comes from uncultured Muribaculaceae bacterium, assembly GCA_910585755.1. GTDB lineage: Bacteria > Bacteroidota > Bacteroidia > Bacteroidales > Muribaculaceae > UBA7173. The sequence continues at coordinate 4,944 of CAJUFH010000029.1, forward strand.
CCGCCTCCCGATCGCGCCGTTGCTGACAACTCTCTGGAATCAGGACGCTCCATACAACGACCTGTGCCCCGAAATCAGCGGCAAGCGCGCCGTTACGGGTTGCGTGGCCACGGCGATGGCCCAGGTCATGAAATACCATAATTATCCTCAAAAGGGTCTTTCCTCTATATCCTATCCTCTTAACGGACAGACCCTTTCGATGAATTTCGCCCAGACGACATTCGACTGGGCCAATATGCTCGACTCATATACCGGAACTTACACCTCCGCCCAGTCGGAGGCTGTCGCGACCCTGATGAAGGCTTGCGGGTATGCCACCAAAATGCAGTACACCGCCTCGGAATCGGGCACCAGTTCGCAGAACGCCGCGATTGCCCTCCGCACATATTTCGGCTATAACGCCGCGCTGGAGCTTAAAGACCGCGACTTCTATCCCCTCGACCAGTGGGAGACGATGTTCTATGAGAACCTCCGCGACTGCGGCCCGGTGCTCTGCGGAGGGGCCGACTATTCGATGACTTCCGGCCACGAGTTCGTATGCGACGGTTACAGCGCCGACGGCTTCTTCCATTTCAACTGGGGGTGGGGCGGTGCTTATGACGGATACTTCCTGCTTACTGCCCTGAATCCCGCAGGAGTCGGAATCGGCGGCGGAATCGGCGACGGCTTCAATTTCGGCCAGGATGCTATTTTCGGAATTATGCCTCCGACAGGCGCTCCCGTGACTTATGATAACCGCGTGGTGCTCTACGGCGTGCTCGGCGGCTCGGTCAACGGCTCGATTCTCACGTTTAGCGCGGGAGACGGCGGGGCTTTCCTTAATAATACCGACCGCACCTTCGGCGTGCAGCTCGGAGCGAAGCTCGTCAGCTCGTCCGGCCAGGTAACGTATGCCGCCGGACCTTCGGCCAACGGCATCCAGCCCGGCTACGGAGTTTCGGAATACCAGGTGGCTCTCGGCTCCCTCTCTTCGGGAACATACAAGGTTTATCCCGTCTGCCGTCCCTCGGGCAACGGCGCGTCGGCAGAATGGCTTGACATCCCCCAGAAAATGGGCAATCCCGGCTTCCTGGTGCTGACCGCCGGTGGCGGCTCCTATTCCGTCGCCACGGAAACGTTCGAGCTGCCGAAGGCTGCCAACGTGAAGGCTGAATTCCCCTTCTTCGTCAACTGCCCGTATTCGGTTTCCGCGGACCTTACGAATGTCGCTTCTTTCGAGATGTTCATGCCCGTAGCGTCGGCAATCGCGACTTTGAGCAACAACACGCTTAACCTTATTTCGCGCGGCGAAGTGATGAGGCTTGACCTCAATCCGGGCGCGACGGCCAACTATACCTTTACCGGAACTTTCGGCACGGCCTCAACCCAGGCGGGTGAGTATTACTTCGTGATTTACGACCCCGACCGCGGCGAAGTCCTCTATTATTCGAGAGTGAATGCCCAGGCTAATCCCGGTAAGGCTGCGATTACATGCTCCTCCTTCACAATCGAGGGGGGCAACCAGAACGTAAACGCCGCCGCTATCAGGTTCAACGCCAACGTCTCGGTTACCTCTGGCTATCTTTCTAAGCCGCTTGTCGTGGCTTTCTTCGACGACGAGAGCCCGACTTCGATTGATATGGCTTACTTCCCGGTCAAATATCTTTCAGCCGGACAGAGCGCGAGCCTGACGACTACGTGCGCCTTCAGCGCCGCGAAACTCGGCGGCACTTATACCGCGGGCCTCTTTGACCCTGACGATACCTCCAATATGCTGGCTTCTGTCCGCTTTACGGTCGGTTCGACTTCCGGCGTGGAGAATGTCAGCGCGGAGAGCGGGATTGTTATTGACGCGGCTGACGGCGGTGTCGCTGTTACAGCCTCCGCGGGGATAGCGTCGGTAGGTGTATACCGGGTTGACGGAGCCGCGGTCGCTCTCCCTGTTGCCGGTGGTTCGTCCGAAATGACGGTTCCGGCGGGAACGCTCGCACCCGGAGTGTACGCCGTGCGCGTTACCGACATGGCCGGACATACCAAGACTCAGAAACTCGTAATCCGATGAAACTCTCCTCGATAACACTGGCGGCAGCCGGGGCCATTATGGCCTCCGGCTGCCACTCTGCGAAAAATACCGGCGGACAGATGGCTGTGGCCGGTGAGGCCGCCCCTGTCGTGATTGCCCCCGGTCCGGCTGTGCCCGGCCATATGCGCCAGTCATCCCCGGCGGTAATGCCGAAGGCTGTCGCGTACCGCATGAGCGGCCCCTATTCCTTAAATGTCCCGGTCAACATCAACGCCGCCGGGGACATTGTGAGTTATCCGGCTCCTACCGACCTCGGCTCTGATAGCACTCCGATTGACCTCGGAGGTGGCTGGTGGCTCGACAGAAGGGGTGTCTCCGCCAACAGCGTCTTCACCCGTTACACATACGCCGAGTACCGCGCCCTGAAAACCGCGCCGACCCTCTCCGAGCTGAAAGCCGCCGTGATTCCAGGCGCCAAGGTGAGCGAGACCGTGACGCTCCCCATGACGCTCTCCGAGGCCGAAGCCGACCTTCCCGCTGTCAAAGCGGCGCTCCCGACCTTTTCTCTTCCGCGTTAACGACCTTCCCCTCGGGGAATCCTCCCTCTCTCCCGGCGGTTGACCGCCTACTAATCTAATCTGTTTTTTGATTCACTTACGCAATAATAAACCAACCTAAATCATGTACCGATTCCTTATTTCTATTTTCGCGGCCGCGGCGTGCTTCCTGGCAGGTCAGGCGGCGAATGTCGCCAGGGTCTCCGTCAACGGCGAGCCTGTGGGCAAGGTTGTGACTGCCATAACCTTCGACGGCGACCAGATGCGAATCCATTTCGGCGACTCCGACTCGATGGATGCCGATATGGGTGATGTCCTCCTCGCTTTTGCCGAGGACGGCATGTCTGCTATCAACGCGGCCAATTTTTCCGCTTTCTCCTACGATGGTATCGTAGGCGACCTGCTGGCTGTCTCCGGCCTGGAGGAGAACACCATCCTTTCTGTTTACGACGTTTCCGGCAAGACCCTTTTCGGCCCCGTTGCCGCTGAAGGCCGCATGGAAATCAATGTCGCGGCTTTCCCCGCCGGGGTATATGTGCTCCGGGCTGGAAACGAGATTGTAAAATTCACCAAACGTTAAAAACCGACAGACCATGAAAAAATCTATCGCAAAGCGACTTTTCGCGGTGCTGTTTTCCGCTGCGGTGCTGCTTCCCGTTTCCGCCCGTACCTGGAATTTCCAAAGTTTCAGCGAGACCGACAAGGCGAACCTGGCGGCCGACACCCAGAACTGGACTCTCGACAACTCCGGCACCAATAACCGATACCTCAGCCAATCGAACTACAACGCCGAGCCGCTGACAGCGAACGGGGTCGAGCTGGAATCTACCTCCGGCCTCTTGTTTACCATCGCGCAGACCGACGCTTTCCGCGTTGACATAAAAAGTGCGAGAGTGGCCTTCAACAAGGCGCTTACCGTCACCATCAAGGACCTCAAGGCCGGTCAGACCCTCAAAATGGTGTGCAAGACCTCGAGCAAGACCGCTGCCCGCGGGGTAAACGTCACGAACCTCACCCCCGTTTCGGGTTATTTCAACGCTACCTCGCTCGACGATCAGACGAATGTCGCGACAGTCACTGCCGACGGCGACGTGACGCTCAGTAACACAGGCGGACTCTATGTCACCGAGATTTCCGTCACTGACGCCGGGGAGACCCCGGACCCGGGAACAGGCGATGTCACCTCCGGCGCTGTTTCGCTGCGCACCGACAAGAACCAGGCCCACGTCTTCCTCAAAAACGGCGATGTGAAGTATTACAACACCGAGGACGTCGAGCGCCTTATGTTCGACGGCCCGAACATGGTTGTCCGCTTCGCCAACACCTCGTTCGCCGATGACGCTTACGAAAACTCGGTGTCAAAGGTCGAGTTCCGCAAGGGGGCTGTTTCCGATGGCGACGGCGTTTATGAGAACCGCGACGGCGTTGTCAACATAACCGAGGCCCGCGGATGGCAGGAGTACGCGTATGTCAAATGGGCGCTCTTCGACGGCGCCGACAGCTATAACGTGTATGTCAAGGGTGGCCGCTACAACGACTTCACAAAGATTGACTCTCCGCTGGTTCGCCGCTACCCCTCCTACGGCCGGGCCGACATACCCGGACTGGTTGCCGGAACCTATACCGTAAAGGTGGTTCCCGTGAAGGAAAACGCGGAAATCGCCGGAGCTAACGAGGCGTCCAACCTGGTTGTTACCGAATATGACCGTAATGGCTTCGCCCATCAGAATATGACGACGGGCGTCGGCGCGTATAACAACGACGGCTCCCTGAAGAGCGGGGCGCGAGTGCTGTACATCACCAACGACAACTTCAACACCGTTTCGATGGAGATGGTGGCCAACAACAAGGGGGGCAAGGAGACCTTTGTCGGCCTGGGCGAGATTTTCAAGGCCAAGCAGAAAGGCTTCGACACGACTCCTATCGCCGTGCGCGTTATCGGTATGCTCGATGTCGCCAAAATCGGCACTACCCAGCTCCTCTCCGACCAGAAGGGGCTGCTCCTGAAGGGTAACAATACTTCGATTGACTTCCAGGTGACAATCGAGGGTATCGGCGACGACGCGACCCTCAAAGGTTTCGGCCTCGGATTCGTCGACGGTATGGGGGCGGAGGTGCGCAACCTCGGCATCATGCTCCACGGCTCGAGCAACGACAACCTCGAAATCAAGGGCACAAACCATATCTGGGTGCATAACAACGATTTCTTCTACGGACAGAAGGGTGGGGGTGACCACGACAAGGGTGACGGCTCGCTTGACGCCAAGGACGACTGCACTTTCGCTACCTTCTCCTACAACCATTTCTTCGATTCCGGCAAGTCGAACCTCTGCGGCATGAAGAGCGAGCACGTTGAGAACATGCTCGTCTACCACCACAACTGGTTTGACCACAGCGACTCCCGCCATCCCCGCGTAAGAACATCTACCGTCCACGTCTACAACAACTACTACGACGGTATCGCCAAATATGGCGTCGGGGCCACAACCGGGTCGAGCATCTTCGTTGAAAACAACTACTTCCGTGGAACCAGCCGCCCGATGATGAGTTCCCGCCAGGGTACCGACGCTACCGGCGACGGCACTTTCTCCGGCGAGAACGGCGGCATTATCAAGAGCTTCGGCAACCTTTTCGTGGAGCGCCCGAAACATTTCAGCTATATCACCTACCAGGATAACAGCACAAGTTTCGACGCCTACGAGGCCGCCTCGAGCGACGAGCAGGTTCCCGCCGAGGTTAAGGCCCTTGTTGGTGGCACCGGTTACAACAACTTCGATACCTCGGCCTCGATGTTCGACTATACTCCCGACGCTACCGCCGACATCCCCGCTATCCTGACCGGTTACCGCCGCGGCGCCGGCCGCCTGAACCACGGCGACATCCATTATACCTTCAACAACGAGGTAGATGATGCCGACTATGGCCGCAACGCGGGCCTCGACAAGATTCTCGCGGAATACAAGCCCTCGTTCGCCGGATTCTTTACCGGCGAGGTCGTTACTCCCGACCCGGATCCGACTCCCGACCCCGATCCCACCCCTGACCCGGATCCCGACCCCGTGCCCGACGGCGAAAAGGTAGTTTGCGATTTCTCTGCCAAAGCTCCGAGCAACAGTATGTTTACCGTCACCGGCAATTACTCCAACGCCAAGGGTACCGCCACTTACGACGGAAAGACTTACAGCATCTGCCTGAAGCTCGAATCCGCGACCTCTGTAGCCTTCAATCTCGCGAAGCCGATGAAGATGACCCTCGTCTTCGCCGACACCGAAACCGGCTCCATCAAGATTAACGGCACGAAGCAGACCAGCACCGGCAGCCAGCTCACCGCCGACCTCCCGGCCGGCTCCGTGACCCTCACCAAGGCCGACAGCCGCAACCTCTTCCTCATCATCCTCGAATAATAAAAGCCAGGTGGACACGATATTCCGCCGTCATATCGTATGAAAACGGGCGCCCGGGACCTCTGAGCGCCCGCTTTTTATTGGTTTTTCGGCGGATTATTGTTAATTCGGCTAATTTTTATTACCTTTGCGCGATTTATCAGAAGTTTATAATCTATCTTAAATAATGCTGAACCCTATCAAAAAGACCATCGAACTGCCCGACGGCCGCACAATCACCCTGGAGACAGGGAAACTGGCCAAGCAGGCCGATGGCGCCGTTGAACTGCGAATGGGCAACACCATGCTCCTCGCGACGGTAGTTTCCGCCAAAGAAGCAGGCGAGGGAGTTGATTTCATGCCCCTCCAGGTTGACTACAAGGAGAAATTCTCCTCCGCGGGCCGTTTCCCCGGCGGTTTCCTCAAGCGCGAAGGACGCGCTTCCGACTATGAGGTGCTCACCTCGCGCCTGGTTGACCGCGTGCTCCGCCCCCTGTTCCCTGACAACTACCATGCAGACACTTTCGTCCAGATCACGATGTTCTCTGCCGACGGCAAGGACATGCCCGACGCTCTCGCCGGTCTCGCCGCCTCTGCCGCGATCGCTGTCAGCGACATCCCCTTCCACGGCCCGATTTCCGAAGTCCGCGTAGCTCGCATCGACGGAAAGTTCGTAATAAACCCCACATTTGACCAGCTCGAGAACGCCGACATCGAACTCATGGTAGGCGCCACATACGACAACATCATGATGGTCGAGGGCGAGATGAAGGAGGTTTCCGAGGCCGAGCTCCTCGAAGCCCTCAAGACCGCCCACGAGGCTATCAAGGTGCAGTGCAAAGCCCAGGAAGAACTCGCCGAAGCCGCCGGAAAGACCCAGAAGCGCGAATACTGCCACGAGGTAAACGACGAAGAGCTCCGCAAGGACGTCCGCGAGAAGTGCTACGACAAGGCTTACGCCATCGCCAAGACAGGCACCCCCGACAAACACTGGCGCCAGGACGCCTTCGACGCCATCTGCGACGAATACATCGCATCCCTCCCCGAAGAGGAGCGCGAGGCAAAGACCCCGCTCGTGAAGCGCTACTACCACGACGTTGAGCGCGAGGCCGTGCGCCGCTGCATCCTCGACGAAGGCATCCGTCTCGACGGCCGCAAGACCACCGAAATACGCCCCATCTGGTGCGAGGTCGACTACCTCCCAGGTCCTCACGGATCCGCTGTCTTCACCCGCGGCGAGACACAGAGCCTCTCGACCGTTACCCTCGGAACAAAGCTCGACGAGAAGATTCTCGACGACGTGCTCAACCAGGGCCGCGAGCGTTTCCTCCTCCACTACAACTTCCCCCCCTTCTCGACCGGCGAGGCAAAGGCACAGCGCGGCATCGGACGCCGCGAAATCGGCCACGGCAACCTCGCCCACCGCGCCCTGAAGGGTATGTTCCCCGACGATTTCCCCTACGTATGCCGCGTGGTTTCCGATATCCTGGAAAGTAACGGTTCCTCCTCTATGGCAACCGTCTGCGCCGGAACCCTCGCCCTCCTCGATGCCGGTGTGAAGCTGAAACGCCCCGTTTCCGGTATCGCGATGGGCCTCATCTCCGACGGCGAGAAATTCGCTATCCTCAGCGACATCCTCGGCGACGAAGACCACCTCGGCGACATGGACTTCAAGGTGACCGGTACCCGCGAAGGTATCACCGCCACCCAGATGGATATCAAGTGCGACGGCCTCAGCTACGAGATTCTCGAGCGCGCCCTCAACCAGGCCCGCGACGGCCGTCTCCACATCCTCGACATTATCGAGAATACCATCCCCGCTCCCCGCGAGGACTACAAGCCCCACGTGCCCCGCATCGTTACGATGCTTATCCCGAAAGACCTCATCGGCGCTGTCATTGGCCCGGGCGGAAAGGTCATCCAGGGTATCCAGGAGGCATCCGGCGCTACCGTCTCCATCGACGAAATCCCCGAAGGCGGATATATCGAGGTTGCGGCGGCCAACAAGGAGTCTATCGACAAAGCCCTCGATATGATCAACGCCATCGTCGAGCTTCCCGAAGAGGGCAAGGTTTACACCGGCCGGGTACAGACAATCCAGGACTTCGGCGCCTTCGTGCAGTTCATGCCTAACCGCGACGGCCTCCTCCACATCTCCGAAATCTCCTGGGATCGTCTCCCCGACATGGAGGCTTCCGGCATAAAGGAAGGTGACGAGCTGACCGTCAAACTCATCGAAATCGACAAGAAGACCGGCAAATACCGCCTCTCGCTCCGCGCCCTGCAGCCCAAGCCCGAAGGCTGGGTAGAACCCGCCGAGCGTCCCCGCCGTCCCCGCCGCGAGGATGGTGACCGCGGAGACCGCCGTCCCCGCCGCGACCACGACGGCGGCGACCGTCGCCCCCGCCGCGACGACCGTCCCCGCGAGCCCCGCCGCGACTAATCTCTGTGCTCCTGCGTAAAGACTAATACCCGGTCGTGCCAGCACGACCAACTGATACAAAATCGATGCCGTCCGAATCCCGGGCGGCATCGCTTTCGTATTGCTGCTCCGCTCAATAAGGCGGTATCGCTTTTGTGTTAAAGTGTCGCCTTAATACAGCGGCATCGCTTTTGTTAAAGAGGGTCGTGCTTGCGCGGCCGCGGGAGTTATTCCCACATTTCGTCGGGTACCTCGACCTCTTCCAGGTAGAGGTCGCCCCCTTCCCCTCCGAGGAGAAGGTCGTAGATTACCATCTCGCGTTCACCCTTGCGCCCGCTGATTTTGTATTTGTACGTCCCGTCCTGCAGGTCGTTGTCAGAGCCTTGCACATAGCTCAGTTTGATTTTGCCTCCCTTGGCCTCGTATTGGCCCGCATACCCGTAGTAACCGTCCGTTGAATACGCGTTAAACTCCTCTTCGTAAAAGATAATAGTGAAATCCCGGGGTCCAGCGTCTCCAATCCAGACAGTATAAGCCAAATTGCCGGAGCCGCTTCCGCCTTTGTCGTCATCGTCATCGTCGCCGCATGAGGTAAGCGCGAACGACAGGGGGAGCATCAGCGCTACAATCAGGCTCCACCAGATCTTGTTAGTTTTCATCTTCGTTGTTGATTAGTTAATTAATTGGTTTGTAGTCAAGTCCAGACTATACCTGCAAATATACGAATTTATTCTCTTCTTACAAATAACTACGGGCGCGATAACAGATTACCGCGCCCGTCAGTTGCCTTTACGGTCGATTACCAGTCTTCGTCCCAGTCATCGTCCGAGCCTCCATCATCAGTGTTGTTATACTCTACAAGATAGAGATCGCCCCCTCTACGAAGAGCGTCGAAAATTATTAAGTCTCGATGTCCTTTTCTGCCGCTTAGTTCGTAGCTGTATGAGCCGCTGCGAAGATTGTTATCATCCCCTTCAACGCCGGACAGTTTGATTTTACTGCCGGAAATAGAATACATTCCAACATAGTATTTCGTTACCGACCCATTAGTAAAACTTTCAAATTCGCCCTTGTAAAAAGCGAAAAACCAAGTGTTGTCTTCGTCATCGGTGCCGTACCATTCAGTGCGATTGAGTCTGTCTGAACTGTTGCCTGAGCCGCCGTCTTTGTCGTCGTCATCGTCGTCGCTGCACGCGGTAAGCGCGAACGACAGGGGGAGCATCAGCGCAACGAGCAGGCTCCACCAAATCTTGTTAGTTTTCATCTTGTGTGTATTGTTTTATGTTGGTAGATTCTCTTCCGTTATTATTCTCAGGAATTTATATTTATTACCAGTCTTCGTCCCAGTCATCGTCCGAGCCGGAACCCTCGTAGTCTATTTCTTCAAGATAGAGGTCGACACCGCCGCGGAAGACATCATAAATTACCATTTCGCGATCACCTTTGCGCCCGCGGATTTTGTAATCGTAAGATCCCTCTCGGAGGTTGTTGTCCGACCCTGAGATGTAGCGGAACTTTATTGTGCCGGACGATACCTTGTATTCGCCATAATAATAGTGGCTTCCGTCGGTAGCGTTCATAGAGAACTCGCCGTCTTTCTCGAAGTCGACGTGATACAAGGTATCCTCTGCATCTCCATACCATGCGGTTCTGGCAAGAGAGCCGGATGTGCTGCCTTTGTCATCATCGTCATCATCGTCGCCGCACGAAGTAAGCGCGAACGACAGGGGGAGCATTACCGCTACGAGCAGGCTCCACCAGAGCTTTTTTGTTTTCATAACTAAATTGTTCGTTAATTGTTTGTTTTATAGGTTGCTGTCGTTGTTAGAAGTTAAATCCGAGACTGACTTTGAGCGTGGAGGAGTTGATCTTTTCAGCTAGTTTTATAAAGTCAGTTCCGTATGATATACCGAAATTGACATCCTTGGTAGTCAGTCCCACTCCAATATGCCATCCGAGCTGGAAACGTCTCCATCGTTCATCTTTGTCGGCATCAATCTTATCGAACATATCGCGCGTGTGCGCAATCCCGAGGTTTTCGGCATAATCGCCAACATTCCATTTATCTACTTCTTTCTGAATTGTCTTATCAGCGACTTCGATTTTCGTTTTCTGTTGTCCGAAAAGGTTGAATTTAAGGTTTAATCCGAGGAAAGGCTGGAGAGCGAGGCTTTTATTTATGTTTACCTTGTATGAAACATTAACCGGAATAGTGAGTGAGATTGCAGTCAGTTGTTGTTTTACTTTTCCCTCAGCGGCCTTGATTCCTGAAATTTTAAAGCTGCGGTCAAAACTGCTTTTCCCCCAACCGATATTAGCTCCGATACCTGTCTCTATAAAAATAGGAAAAGATTTGCTTGCGCTGAATATGACGAGCTTTTCAATGGCGAAACCGTGGAGGTTTTGGCTCTCAATCTCGTCATCTCCAGACGAAAGCCTGTCATACTGATAAAAGAGCAGTGTGCGGGGTGTGCATATTCTTCTCGTTTCAATTGAATCGGGTATGGCCATTGACCGTTCCGTTGTCTTTGGCTGTGCGGCGTTAAGCGGATTGTGTGCAAGTAATCCTGCCAGAATCAGTATTTTGACTGCTTTCATATTCCTGTTTCGGCTGTGTTGTTTGGGTTGGTTAGAAAAACAGTCCCTATACTCGCGTACGGGGACTGTCGAGTTTACACAATTCACATTTGTATCAATGTGAAATCACAGTTATATTGTTCTTGAGCTATGTTAGAAGTTAAGACCTACACCAACTTTGAATGTGGAGGTGTTGACTTTCTTGGCGAGTTCCATGAAGTCGGTGCCATAGGAAAGGCCGAAGTAGAACGCCTTATAGTTAACTCCGACACCGATGTGCCAGCCGAGCTGGAAGCGTTTCCATTGGCCGTCTTTGCCCACATCCTTTTTATCGAAGTTATTGATTGTGTGCTTGTCATCGTCCTCGTCTTCGTCTTCGTATGTGGTCTTGGTTGTGGTTTCGCTGAAAGCGTTGAGCTTGAAGTTCAGGCCGAGATAAGGCTGGATGGAGAACGTAGGGTTGATGTTGAACTTGTAGGCTACGTTTACAGGAACGGAGAAGTTGATGGCGGTACCCTTGATTGTCGTTTCATAGTACTTAGTTTCTGAGTCGGGGCTGTCGCTGTAGAAGCCGAAGTCAACACCGATACCGGTTTCTACGAAGATGGGAAGGGTCTTGGAAACGCTGAAGCCATGGATGTAGTCGATAGCTATGCCGTTGTAGTTCTTGTCATCGGCATCCTTGATGTCAACCTTTCCCATATCGTAGGAATACGATAGGGAGATGCGGTCGTAGGGGCTGCAGTCCTTTACCATGGAGGAGCCGCCGGTGGAGCGGTTGCCGCCGGCTGAGGCGTTGGAGAACTGGGCGAAGGCGGGGGTGGCTACTGCCAGTGCTCCGGCCATCATCAGAATCTTAATTGCTTTCATTCTGTGCGTGTGATTGGTTAGTGATATTGTTAGTTAGTTGATTATGCTTATGGCACGAATTTCATCCGCCATATGTTGGCGGTCGCGTCAGCGTCGCCGCGCTGCGAGACGAAGTAGATATATCCTCCGTCGTTGCTCCATACGGGGCTGAGGTCGTCGGCCGCGTGATGGGTGAGCTGCCGCATGTCGGTGCCGTCGATGCGGCAGGTGAAAATGTCGGTGTTGGGGTAGGTGAAGCCGGGACCTTCGAGGAAGGAGCTGCCGACGAATACCACCCATTTCCCGTCAGGCGATACCATCGGGGTTGTGAAGCTGCGCTCGGCGTCGGAGATTATGCACTCCTCGACCCCCGTCTCGTAGTTGATTTTCCAGATTTCCGAGCGGCCCATCGACGACGGGCGCGAAACGACGATTGCCTTCTGCCCGGGCACAGGCGCCGGGTTCTGCCCCGAAGTGTAGCTCGACAGGAAGTTGTCTTTAAGCGAGTAGCTCCAAATGCCGCAGCCGTTGTTCTCGAGGCGGGCGAAGAAAATCTGCCCCGTGCCGGGAATTTCAACCGGCGAATAGTCGTTGGCAGCCGACGTAATCTGGCGGCAGACATAGCCGTTGGCCGCGTCCGTGCGGAAAATCTGTGTGTTTTTCCCCCGTGCCTCGGAGAAATAGAGGCTTTTGCCGTCAGGGGAGAAGGAGAAGTCGATTACCCCCGCGCGGTTGGTGCGCTGGCGCGAACCACCCTGCTTGAAGAGGTCTTTGATAAAGATGTTAGTGGTGTTGTTGCGGAACGAGAGATACCCGATTTCAGTTCCGTTGGTAAGCGGGGCGAGCACGCGGTTTGAGAACCAGTCGATACCGCCGTTGGAGCGGCGCACTTCCGGCATGCAGACGTAATCGCTCGTTGTTGTCAGTTTGCGGAACTCTGTGCCCGTTTCCTCCGGCACTGATACGACGGAATAGTCAACATTCTGGGCTGAGGCGGAAATCCCGCTTATAGCCGCGGCGCTGATAAGCAACGCTTTGATTCGCATGTGATATATATTGGTTGTTAAAGGTTTAGTCATCTTTATCTTCCGGATTCCAAGTCTCTTTCCAAGTCCCTTAAAAGCCTAAAATTGACTCTTTCGCCTGTTAAGAGTGTTTAAAACCCGCACAAAGGTAAACAAAACTTAACAATTTACCCCCCCCATTTGTTAAAGTTGCTTAAATCGCGTGTTTTTCTCAATTTCTTAACATTTTTGTCCCCTCCCCGAATAACCGCCCGCAGCGGATTTCCTCCCGTTCTCTGCCCGATATAATCCGTGAGAATATTGCTCTATAAGTCCGACCCGTCCGACCGTCAGTATGCAAGGTAGGTGCGGAGGAGTGCGGCGCCCAGGGCGACGGCCAGGGCGAGGATGGTCAGGAGCAACGAGGGGTAGGGGAGGCGTATGCCGTAGCGGCGCCGGGCTACGACCGATACTATGACGGAGTAGACCCCGAACCAGACGATGTAGGCGACCCCGAGCCCGAGCCACCCACAATAGGCATAGCCTGCCATGCTCAGGCCGAGAGAAAGGGCGGCTGAAAGCGCCTCGGTCCACAGGTATGTCGCGCCATCACCCTTGGCGAGAATCGTAAATCCCAGGCACCAGCCGTAGGCCCTGAACACGGTACCGACAGCGGCCCATCCGACATAGGGGAGCATCTCCACAAAGTCGGAGGAGTACAGCAGCCTGACAATCAGTCCGTCGGCAAGGATAAACACCGGGACAGCCCCCATCAGAATCCACATTATCAGCCGGATCTCATGCCCGGCGAACAACGCCAGGCGGCGCGGGGAATGGGCCACCGCCGACAGGCGCGGATAATACTCCACCGCTATCGCCGTGAATATCAGCCCCACATACTTGCTGACAAGGGTAAAGCCGGCCTGGTAAAGCCCGACGACACCCTCCCCCCCCTCGCTGTTCAGCCAGGCGAGGAAGATATAGGTGACGAGGTTGTTGATAAACAGCGAAGCGGTCATAAAGGTGCCGAGCACCACAAACCCCTTCCCGATAGAGAAGCTCTCTCCGAGCGGGAGTTTCCCTTCGGGCTTGTCTACCTTTTCGCGGTATAGGCCGAGCGCGAGCCAGGTGACAACGGTATAAGCGATGATTGACGGGACAATACTCTCCTGCCGCCATAGGTAGAACATCGGGATGGAGACCGCGAGCCCCCCGACAGCGCCCCATACGGAGGCCCTGGCCAGCTTGCGGAACCGGCGGAAGCCGCGGAACACGGCCCCCTCTGCCGCCGACAGCGAACTCAGCAGCACGCATACCGAAAGGAGCATGAACTCCCAGGCGTGCGATGAATCGCCGAAACTCATAACACTCAGGAAGCCCGACAGGGCGAGCATGGCAACAGCCCCTATCACGCCTAACGCCCAGCTCCACCGCCGCAACGAGAGCACCACGGCCGCGACGCGGCCCTTCGGCGAATTTGCCAGGTCGCGGACCGCGCTCTCTCCGATTCCGAGCTGCGATACGGACTTCACCATATCGAGCGCGGAGTTATATATGCCGAACAGCCCTACACCTACTGGGCCGATCCACAACGCCACGAACTTCGTGCGGGCAATGGCGCAAAGGATTGTCAGCACCTGCACCCCTCCGAAGATTCCCATTACCTTGAGAACCGTCGCGGTAAGTCCCGAACGGCCGCGCGCTGTCAACGGCGCAGCCATAACTCGGGATTCTCTTTCTGACGGCCATGGCGCACCTCGAAATGGAGCACGGAGCGGCCGTTGTCATTCGGGTCGGCGTAAACCGTGCCGATCGCCTGTCCGGCCTTGATTTTCTGCCCGGAGGACACAGCGAGCGAACCGAGGTTGGCATACACGGTCATAAACCGGCCGTGGCGCACCACGACGACATTGTTATACCCGTCGGGGCGGAAGACGGCGGAAACCTCGCCGTCGCACACCGCCTTGGCCTGCGTACCCGAAATTGTCTCGATGTCGATGCCGGAGTTGTTGGTCTCGACATGGGGGAGTGTCGGGTGTTTCTGGCGACCGAAACGTTTGACAATCGTGTAGCGTCCGGCAACGGGGAACGGCAGCCGGCCGCGCAGCGATTCAAAATCGCTTCCCTGGGGCACTTCTACCTCCTTCGCGACCCCGCTGGGGCCTCCGGCCGACGGCGTATGCAGCGTGGGAGCGGCTGAACCGGTAGCGGCCGGAGCTTCCGAGGCTGTCTCGCGGCCGTTGTTCTTCCCTTTATGCTTCACCCCCTTGCCCCGTTCGGTACGGGCCTTGGCGAGCTCTTTCTCCTTGCGCTCCTGTGTTTTCTTGGCCTCCTTGGCCTCTTTCTCGCGGCGCTCCTGTTCCTTTTTGGCCTCCTTCGCCTCCTTTTCAAGGCGCTGTCTCTCAGCCTTGTCCTTCGCCGCGGCCTCCGCTTTGGCGAGCGCGTCGGCCTTGGCTTTCGCCTCCTGGGCGGCTTTCTCCTTCGCGGCAGCCTCCTCCGCGGCCTTCCTGGCGGCTTCGGCCTCGGCAAGCTCCCTCGCTTCAGCCTCAGCCTTCAGACGGGCCTCTTCGCGCTGACGGGCGGCTTCTTCCTCGCGGCGGCGCTGTTCGGCGGCAAGCCGTTCCTGGCGCTCGCGCTCCTTGCGGGCCTCCTCCGCGATGATGCGGTCAAGTTCAGCGTCGAGGGCGGCGGCCTCCTGGCTCTTCCTCGCCATAAGCTGCTGCAATTCAGCGCCCTGTTCCTGCAGGCGGTCGACAAGCGCCGAAGTTTCAGTCTGTTTCCGCTGCAATACGCGCTGTTCGTTCTGAATCTGAGCCAGCGACCTGTTGGTTTTCCCTTGCAGGGTGGAAAGCTCTTTGCGACGCTCGTCGAGACGACCTTTTACCTCGGTGATTTCCTGCCCCTTGCGGCGGCGCCACTTGTCGAACTGCCTCAGCGACTGCATGCGGCGGTACGCCTGGGCGAAGGAGTTGGAGGAGAAAATGAAAGCGAGGTCGGAAGTCTGCTCACGGCGCCCCTGCGACTTGCGCAGTTGCTTCGCGTAAGTCTTCGTGATGTTGTTCAGATGGGTGTCAAGCGCGTTGATGGAGTCGTTCACGACGGTCATCAGCCGTGTCAGCGAATCAACCCTGGTGTTAAGCCCGCGTATGCGCGACTCGCACTCCCCGATTTCCGATTCGACGAGGTTAAGCTGGTTGAGTTGCTTCTCCGTCTCGCGGGTGTTGAGCTTGATTTGCTGCCTGGCCTCGCGCATCTCCTTGGCGTTCTGCTGCTTCTGCCGCTTTACTTCCGCCGCGGTCATCGGCTTGCGCGACTTTTTCGATGAAGCGCCTTTGCCCTGTCTGGTTTTCCCGGACTTGGCACCCCCCTTTGTTCTACCTTTAGAGGAGGATTTGCCGCCGGACTTGGAACCGGAGCGGGAGCCCTTTTTTTTCGATGAGCCAGATGTCTGCTCTGTTTTGGTGTTCTTCTTGCGTTGCTGGGCCGGGAGCGTTCCGAACGTCAGCAGGGCGCAAAGAAACATTATCACAAACCTTTTCATCGCCCGTCAGAGTTTTTTAAGAATCGCGAGCAGGGAGCTTAGCGATATTTTTGTGTAACCTTTCCCTGGAGCCTGCCATTTCTGCCGGTCGCCCCGGTTCCACTTCGCCGAACCGAGATTCCAGGTCAGGTCGGCCGCGATTTTCCGTGGCTCGGTCGATGATACAGAGACGCGGCGCGCAACCATCCCGGCGGCGGTACTCTCCTGGCCGGAATACTGAGCGACGGCGTTAAACCGCCCGGCATCAACCAGGAGGTAGTTCAACAGGGGTGTCTCATCAGCCGATACAACAAAGCCGTATTCGAGTATTTCCGGCTGAGGGTCAGGGCGCAAGAGCAACATATTTTCGTATTCCGTAGCCTCTACCTTGAAATCGGACGCGGCGACTTCCGCCCCGGCGACCCGGAACACCCGCCCGAAAAGGATTTCCTGCACGTCGGCGATATCAAGTCCCAGTTCGGTAGTCACCCGGCTGATACTCTCGCTGACATACCGCTTGCCGACCTTGTCAATCGCGTGGACTGAATCCGTGTCAATCCAGGCCGTAGCGACCTCGAAGCCCAACATCCTGACAGAGAACTTGATATATTCGCCGCGGCGCATATAGGCCGTAGCGTTAAGGCTCACGGAGGCCGGCTGCGAGAGCTTTATGCTGACAGGGAGCTGCACGTCGGTCCATTCCTGTCGCGTGTCGAGCAACGCGGAGGCGGCGGAAGGAGCCTCTGTGGACCGGGAAACGGCCTGCGTATGGTTATTTTTAACCACACTACCCTGCTTAGAGCTATGGCAGGAGGTTAAAGTCACAGCGGCTATGGTTATCGCCGCGAGCAGTATGTGTTTTATTCTCATTGCTGATTTGATGAATCTGACGTGGTAACTGATCGGTTGGGTTTCGAGGATTAGAGAGTGCGGAAGCTATTCCTCGACAAAGCGGCGGAGCTTGACCTTCTTTTTTAGCAACTGGTCGTCGGGGGTGAGTTTCAGGGCCTGCTGCCAGTATTCGAGCGCTTGGGCGCGGTCGCCATAGAAATAATATATGTCGCCGGCATGGGAGAGAACGTCGGCTGCGGGGCTGTCTCCCTCGACCGCCAGGGCGCGGTCGATAAACTCCTTGGCGCGTCCGAAGTCTTTCTTGCGGAAGAAAATCCAGGCGTAAGTGTCGAGCGCCGTGTCGTTTTCGGGGTTGGCTCTGACGCAGATGGCGCTCATCGTCTCGGCCCGGTCGAGGTCGCGCCCCTCTTCAGCGAGGTAGTAGGCGCAGTTGTTGAGGGCGAGGAGGTTATCCGGATCAACCTCGATCGCGCGGTCGTAGTAGACGAACGCGGAATCCTTTTTTTCGAGCTTGTAATAGCTGTCGCCGATTGACGCGAGAATCTGCGAGCGCATCTCGTTGTCAAGAGTGTCGGCAAGCAGCTCGGCCTTCTCGAAATAGCGGATCGCCTCGTTCTGGTTGTCGAGCTGCTGGTAGCTCGCGCCGAGCATAAGGTTAATCATCGGGCTTTCAGGGAGGTAATGCAGGGCGCGTTCCCCGACCTGTATCGCCTTGGCCTCGTTTTTCGACTGGGAATAGAGGCTCATGGCCATACGCCAGCGCTGTTCGGCCGAAGGGTCGATGTCGAGGGCGAGTTCCTGCTGCTCGGCCGCGCCCGGCAGGTCGTTGATCGCGTAAAGGTATGAGGCATAGAGGTCGCGGATGTCGGCCTCGTGGGGATGATGGGTCAGTACCACCTCGAAGAGCTTCTGTATGCGGGGCTGCTGGATGGTGTCGGTGTATAGCTGTCGGATGTAGCTCGTCAGCATGTCGAGCTTGACGGGGAGCTCCAGACTCTCCTGTCTCAAAGCCTGGAACACCTCGCGGTCAAACGCCGCCGAATCACCATGTTCCTTATAGAACTCGGCCCGCTTCATGTATGCCAGGCCGTTGGCCGAGTCAATCTCGCACGCCCGGTTGTAATAGGAAATAGCGGAGTCGGGCATATGCATTGCCGAGAAGACATCCCCTGCATAGATATTGAAGGTCGCGTTGCGGGGGGACTGGTCGAGAAGGGCGTGAAGCTCTCCTAAGGTCGAGGCTGTGTCGCGTAGAGCGAGCATCGCGCGCACCTTGTGGGAAGTCAGTCCGAGGTCGGGCCCTTCGGCGCGCTGTATGCGGGAAATAACGTCGATCGAGCGGCGGAGATTCGCCGTGTCAAAAGTGGCCTGGAGCGCGTCGGCGTAGCGCAGGGCGACATCCGGCTTCGTAGGATTCAGGGAATCAAGCGTCTGCCAGATGCGGACCGCCTCGGCGGTGTTGCCGAGCTGGCCGTTAACCATTCCGTAGAATATCGAGGAATAGTAGTCCTCGGGATGGGCGTTGAAATGACGGCGCATCATTTCAAACCCCTGCCGGGCCATGGTCGAGTCCTGCTGCCCGAGCGCCATATAATAGTAGCCGAGAGTGGAGCCGGCGGAGGTGTCGGCGCTGTCGAGGGCGCACGAGCGGTCGAGAAGTTCGAAAAAGGCGTCGTCGTTGTCGAGGGTGTTCTGCCTCATCGCCTCCATGAACAGATAATCCGCCTTGCGCTCCGCGGCGCCCTCCTGCCAACTGTCGGTTTTGCGGCTACGGGCATAGCCGGGGATTACCAGCGATAATCCGGCTGCCGCGACCGCCAGCACGGCGGCTATTTGTCTTAATCTGTTCATCAATAATTTAGGTGAAGAGTGAAGGGTGAAAAGTGAAGGGGAAACGGAAACGTCAGTTGACACCTGAATGGCCGAAAGCGCCGTCGCCGCGCTCCGTGTGGTCGATGCGGTCAACCGCCTCCCACTCGACGCGCTCGTAGCGCGTTATAACCATCTGGCAAATCCGCTCGCCGTCCTTGATTTCAAACGGGTCTTTGGAAAGGTTGATCACGATAACCCCTATCTCGCCCCGGTAGTCGCAATCGACCGTCCCGGGAGTGTTGACGAGGGAAATCCCGTGCTTGATCGCCAGGCCGCTTCTCGGACGGATCTGGCACTCATATCCTTGCGGGAGCTGCAAATACAGCCCGGTCGGAATCAACGCCCTTTCGAGGGGGCCGAGAGTCACCGGTTTGTCAAGGAAAGCCCTTACATCCATCCCCGCCGATCCGGGAGTAGCGTAAGCCGGCATCGGATGATGGGATTTGTTTATGATTTTGACTTTAAGCATCGTATTCAGATTATATTCTGAGAGTGCGTCATATACTCATCTCTCCAACAATCGGGTGCAACATTCGGTTCGCGACCTGCTTCGGAGTGCAGCCCATGCCGAAGAGGAACATCAGCTTGGTGAGGGCGGCTTCCGTCGTGAGGTCGTGGCCGGAGATAACTCCGGCGCGCGCCAGGCAGTCGCCGGTAAAGTATTTGCGCTTCACGCCGCCGTTGACACACTGGGTTACGTTGACTATCACCATTCCCCGTTCAACTGCCTCGCTAATCGCGCGGTTGAACCATTCATCGGTAGTCGCGTTCCCCGCGCCGTAGGTTTTCAGCACTACCCCCTTGGCGCCGGGAGTCGCGAGCTGCTGCCGCAGCGAGGTCTCGGTCATACCGGGATAGGTATAGACGACAATTACATCGGTCGACATCCCTTTATGGACCCGGAGAGGCAGCCGCTGGTTCACGCGCCAGAGAGCGTCGTGGTTGAACTGGATCGAGAGACCTATTTTCGCCAGCGACGGATAATTGTTGCTCTTGAATGCGTTGAAGTTGTCGGCGCTCATCTTGGTGGAGCGGTTTCCGCGCCAGAGGTAGTTTTCAAACAGAATGGCGACCTCCTGGACCATCGGCTCCCCGTTGACCGGGTCGGTAGCCGCCGCAATCTGGAGAGCCGTAATCAGATTTTCCTCGCCGTCGGTGCGCACCTCGCCGATAGGGAGCTGCGAGCCGGTTATTATGACCGGCTTGCGCAGGTTCTCAAGCATGAACGACAGGGCCGACGCGGTATAGGCCATAGTGTCCGTTCCGTGGAGCACCACGAAGCCGTCGTAACGGTCGTACTCCTTGCCGATGGCCGACGCGATCTGCTGCCAATGGGTCGGATTGATGTTGCTCGAATCAATCGGGGGATTGAACTGGATATGGTCTATATCGTAGTCCAGCATCTTCACCTTCGGCACGTTGTCGATCAGATGGTTGAAGTTGAAGGGACGCAGCGTGTGGGTCGCCGGGTCCTCGATCATCCCGATTGTGCCCCCGGTGTAGACTATTAGAATACGGGGTCTGCTTGTTTGTTCCATTGGCGGAGGGGGATAAGGAACTTTATTTTATGGGAGGGTGTATCAAAATCCGATACACCCTCCTCTTAACTGGTAATCAGCCGACTGACGACCCGGGAGCGACAGGCGCAGAGGGGGAGATGACAGTCAGGGAGCCGTCGGAGTTGACAGCGGAGAGAATCATTCCCTGCGACATGATTCCCATCATCTTTCTGGGGGGGAAGTTGGCGACGAAGCATACCTGCTTGCCGAGGAGCTGTTCCGGCTGGTAGTATTTCGCTATGCCGGAGCAAATCGTGCGCTTCTCCATACCGTCGTCGATCAGGAATCGGAGCAGCTTGTCGCTCTTCTTTACCTTCTCGCATTCGAGCACGGTCCCGACACGGATATCCATCTTCATAAAGTCGTCGAAAGTGGTATCGGCCTTTACCGGTTCGGGCTTCCAAGCGGCGCCCTCGTTCTCCTTCTTGATGCGGGCGAGGCGGTCGAGCTGCGCCTGGATGGCTTCGTCCTCGATTTTCTCGAAGAGGAGTTCGGGAGCGCCGAGCTTCGTCCCTGCGGCAACGAGCTTTTCCGAGCCGAGCATGTCCCAGGTCAGGGTATCCATCGCGAGCATCTTCTTGAGCTTCTCAACCGAGAAGGGGAGGAACGGCTCGAAGGCGACCGCCAGGTTGGCGCAAATCTGCACCGCGCAGTTAAGGATGGTCTTCACGCGCTCCATATCGGTTTTAGCCACCTTCCAGGGCTCGGTTTCCTGGAGATAGCGGTTGCCGACGCGGGCAATCTGCATCGCCTCGCGGAGAGCCTCGCGGAAATGGAATCCGTCGAGGTCGGCTGTGAGGTTAGCCGCGGCCTCGCTGATTTCGGAGAACGCCTTAGCCTCGGCATCGGTATACGTTCCGGCCTCGGGAACCACGCCGTCGAAATATTTGTGCATCAGCACCATCGCACGGTTCACGAAGTTGCCGAGGATGGCGACCAGCTCAGAATTGTTGCGTTCCTGGAAATCGCGCCAGGTGAAATCGTTGTCCTTGGTCTCGGGAGCGTTGGCGGTAAGGACATAGCGGAGCACGTCGGGCTTTCCGGGGAAGTCCTGGAGGTACTCGTGAAGCCAGATGGCCCAGTTGCGGGAGGTAGAGATTTTGTCACCCTCGAGGTTCAGGAACTCGTTTGCGGGCACGTTGTCGGGGAGCTGGAAGCCGTCGCCGTAGGCCATAAGCATCGCGGGGAAGATGATGCAGTGGAATACGATGTTGTCCTTTCCGATGAAGTTGATTATGCGGGTCTCGGGGTCCTTCCAGTAGGTTTCCCAGCTATCAGGAAGAAGCTCCTTGGTGTTCGAGATATAGCCGATAGGCGCGTCGAACCAGACATAGAGCACCTTGCCGTCTGCCCCCTCGACAGGCACGGGGATACCCCAGTCGAGGTCGCGGGTCACAGCGCGGGGCTGCAGGCCGAGTTCGAGCCACGACTTGCACTGGCCGTAGACATTGGGACGCCATTCCTTATGCCCTTCGAGAATCCATTTTGTAAGTTTCTCCTGCCAGCGGTCGAGGGGAAGATACCAGTGGGTTGTCTCGCGGAGCACGGGGGTGTTGCCGGTTTCAGCGCAACGGGGGTTGATCAGTTCGGTAGGGCTGAGGGAGGAGCCGCACTTCTCGCACTGGTCGCCATAGGCGCCCTGCGCGTGGCAGACGGGACACTCGCCCACGACGTAACGGTCGGCGACGAAGCGGCCGGCTCCCTCGTCGTAGAGCTGCTGCGACTTGATTTCGACAAACTCCCCTTTGTCGTAGAGGCGCTTGAAGAACTCCGATGCGGTCGCGGCATGGGTTTCGGAGGTCGTTCTGGAATACACGTCGAAAGAGATTCCGAGCCCTTCGAAAGAGTCTTTAATCAGGGCGTGGTAGCGGTCAACGACATCCTGGGGGGTAACGCCCTCCTTGCGGGCGCGGATCGTGATAGGAACGCCGTGTTCGTCAGAACCGCCGATCATGACAACGTCGTCGCCTTTCAGACGGAGATAACGGGCGTAAATATCAGCCGGGACGTAAACACCGGCGAGGTGGCCAATATGCACCGGGCCATTGGCATAAGGGAGGGCGGTAGTGATGAGTGTTCGCTTAAACGCCATGATATATTCTGTTATAGAGTACGTTATGTTGTGTGAATAATCGGCCGGAACGACCCGCCGGGGAAATCCCGCGGCCATTCCTGCGCTATCAAACCGCAAAATTACTATTTATTATCGGTTATTCCAAGCCCCGACGCCCCCTCAGCAGGTTTTTTATAATCATAAAAATTAGTAATTTCGCGGATGCGAAAATGAAATGACAACACTCGACATCATAATATTGATTGTGTTCGCGGGCTCGGTGCTGATCGGGTTCAGGAGCGGGCTGCTGAAACAGGTAGGGTCGCTCGGAGGACTGGTCGCGGGAATCGTGCTCTGCCGGCTGGGGTCGGCGTGGCTGTCGGCGGTGATCGCCGGGCATGAGGCCAACGGCGACCCTTCCGCCCCGACCTATACCGACATCGTACTGGCACACCTTATATTATTCATCGCAGGATTCTGCTGCGTTAAGACTGTAGCCCATTTCTGCCGACAACTTACCCACGCGCTGTCGCTTGGAATAGTCGACCGCCTGGGAGGAGTAGTGTTCTGCCTTTTCGAATGGATGCTCGTATTGAGCCTGATTCTCAACCTGTGGCTTATTGTAAAGCCTCAGACCTCGATAGCGGCCATGTCGACCCTCGCCAACGGGCATGCCGCGCCGGCGATCGTAGCGCTGGCCCCGAAAGTGCTCGGCTGGGCGCTGGGAGGCTGACGTGAGCGCCGAACCTATCCGCCTTGCGGAGTGTTTATTCCTAAGTACAACCCTTTTGCTAAATGAAAAGCGAAAACGACAACATAATAGACGACATTACCTCCGGCGATTACAAATACGGATTCGTAACCGACGTCGAGACCGACATAATCCCTGTCGGGCTTAACGAGGAGGTGGTACGCCTGATTTCCAAGAAGAAAGGGGAGCCGGAATGGCTTCTCGACTTCCGGCTGAAAGCCTACCGCCATTGGCTGACGATGACCCCGCCAAAGTGGGCACACCTCGACATGCCCGACATTGATTTCCAGGCAATCAGCTACTACGCCGCGCCGGGCAAGAAGCAGGGGCCCAAGAGCCTCGACGAGGTAGACCCCGACATTCTGAAGACTTTCGACAAGCTCGGCATCCCCCTGGAGGAACAGAAACAGCTTTCCGGCATGGCGGTCGACGCGGTGATGGACTCCGTATCGGTGAAGACCACCCACAAGGAGGCGCTTGCCGAAAAGGGCATCATCTTCTGCTCCATCTCCGAGGCGGTCCGCGACTATCCCGAACTGGTAAAGAAATATCTCGGCTCGGTCGTTTCGTACCGCGACAACTTCTACGCGGCGCTCAATTCGGCGGTGTTCTCCGACGGCTCCTTCGTCTATATCCCGAAAGGGGTACGGTGTCCGATGGAGCTTTCGACCTATTTCCGCATCAACGCGGCGGGAACGGGCCAGTTCGAGCGCACGCTTATCGTAGCCGACGACGACTCTTATGTCAGCTACCTTGAAGGGTGTACCGCCCCGCGGCGCGACGAAAACCAGCTCCACGCCGCGATAGTTGAAATCGTGGTGGAGGACCGCGCGGAAGTAAAGTACTCAACGGTCCAGAACTGGTACGCCGGAGACGCCGAAGGGCGAGGGGGCGTCTATAACCTCGTGACCAAGCGCGGTCTCTGCCGCGGAGACTACTCGAAGCTCTCCTGGACGCAGGTGGAGACCGGGTCGGCCATAACCTGGAAATACCCCTCGTGCGTCCTGGCCGGGCGCGGTGCCACGGGAGAGTTTTATTCCGTAGCCGTCACCCGCAACCGCCAGCAGGCCGACACGGGGACAAAGATGATACACCTCGCGCCGGACACACGCTCGACCATCGTCTCGAAAGGAATCTCTGCCGGAGAGAGCGAGAACTCCTACCGCGGACTGGTTAAGGTAACGCCTGCCGCGGAGGGCGCGCGAAACCACACGCAGTGCGACTCCCTGCTGCTTGGCTCGCGGTGCGGGGCCCACACGTTCCCCTACATCGACTGCATGAACCCCACGGCCGTTGTCGAGCATGAGGCCACGACCTCTAAAATCTCCGAGGACCAGCTCTTCTACTGCAACCAGCGCGGAATACCTACCGAGGAAGCCGTCGGACTGATTGTGAACGGCTACGCCAAGGAGGTAATGAACAAGCTCCCGATGGAGTTCGCCGTAGAGGCGCAGCGCCTCCTGCAGATTACGCTGGAAGGCTCCGTAGGATAAATATAAGTTACTTCACCCAAGAAAACCCACTCGCCGCAATGAGCAAAGATATTCTCCTGGAGGTCAACGGCCTCCGCGCCAAAGTCGAAGACAAGGAAATTCTCAAGGGGGTAGACCTGACGGTCCGCGCCGGAGAGGTTCACGCCATAATGGGGCCCAACGGCTCCGGCAAATCGACCCTCTCGGGGGTGCTGACCGGGAATCCCGCCTATACTGTCACGGGAGGTTCGGCAACTTTCCACGGGCTTGACCTGCTCGCGCTCTCCCCCGAGGACCGCAGCCACGAAGGGCTGTTCCTCTCGTTCCAGTACCCGGTAGAGATTCCGGGAGTCTCGATGGTTAACTTCATGCGCGCCGCCGTCAACGCCAAGCGCAAGTATTTCAACGAACCGCCGCTGTCGGCGAGCGACTTCCTCAAGCTGATGCGCCAGAAACGTGCGATTGTGGAGCTTGACAACAAGCTCGCCTCGCGCTCGGTAAACGAGGGCTTCTCCGGGGGTGAGAAGAAACGCAACGAGATATTCCAGATGGCGATGCTCGAGCCGCGCCTGGCGATTCTCGACGAGACGGACTCGGGCCTCGACATAGACGCGCTGAGAGTGGTCGCCGGAGGTGTCAACCAGCTTAAAAGCAAGGACAACGCCACGATAGTGATCACCCACTACCAGCGCCTGCTCGACTATATCAAGCCCGACTTCGTCCACGTGCTCTACAAAGGGCGCATCGTGCGCAGCGGAGGCCCCGAGCTGGCCCTCGAACTCGAAGAGCGCGGCTACGACTGGATTAAGGAAGAAAATCTCTGAACCGATGAGCGCTATTGACCAATATATAAGCCTGTACCGGGATAACCGCGAGGCGGTCGAGAGCCATTCGGCCGCGGCGCTGAACGCGCTGCGCCCCGCCGCGCTCGCTGCCCTGGAGAGCGCCGGACGGCTCCCGGACAAGGGGGACGAGGGGTTCGAGAAGACCTCCGTCGAAAAGATGTTCGCCCCTGATTTCGGAGTAAACATCAACCGGGTCAACATCCCGGTAGATGTCGCGGCGGCCTTCCGCTGCGATGTCCCGAACCTGTCGACCCTGATGGGGATTATCGTCAACGACCGTTTTGTCGCGACAGCGACACTGAAGAAAAACCTCCCGGAAGGGCTTTCGGTATGCTCCTTCTCGGAAGCGGCCGGAACGCCGCTGGCAGAGGTCATTGCCCTGCATCTCGGCACTGCCGCCCCGCTCGACAAGCCGGGCGTCGCGCTTAACACGCTTCTGTCGCAGGACGGCATCGTCATACGCGCCGCCCGCGGATTCCGGGCCGACAAGCCGGTGCAGCTCGTCAGCATTTTCAACTCTCCGGCCCCGCTCCTCGCGGCGCGGAGAATACTGGTTGTGGCCGAGGAGAATTCCGCGGTCTCCATTCTGAAATGCGACCATTCGCAGGCGGGAGCCGACTATCTGTCGTCGGAAGTGGTCGAAATCATCGCCGAACGGGGAGCGGAGGTCAACTGGTACGACCTCGAAGAGTCCGATGCCAGGACGGCCCGCTACTCGCAACTGTTCGTCCGCCAAGCCGCCGGCTCGCGCTTCCAGGGGGTCGCCGCGACGCTGATGAACGGCGTGACCCGCAACGAGTTCTATATCCGTCAGGAAGGAGACAACGCCGACAGCCACCTCGGAGGCATGGCGATAGGCTCCGGCGCGCAGCATATCGACAATGCGTCGGAAGTCACGCACCGCGCCGTCCGGGGCCGTTCGGAGCAGCTTTTCAAGTATTCGCTCGACGACGAGGCCGAAGGCGCGTTCGAGGGTGGAATCGAGGTAGCGCCCGGCGCGCGCTTCACCGAGGCTTTCCAGACCAACCGCAACATACTCGCCTCGACCGGAGCCAGGATGCACTCGAAGCCGCAGCTCCTTATATATAACGACGATGTGAAGTGTTCCCACGGCGCGGCGACCGGCCAGCTCGACCAGAAGGCCCTGTTCTACATGCGCCAGCGCGGCATCCCCGAAAAGGAGGCCCGCACGATGCTCATGCAGGCGTTCATGGTCGACGTAATAGACTCGATACGCCTCGAATCGCTCCGCGACCGCCTGCGCCACCTTGTTGAATGTCGTTTCTCGGGCCACCCCTCCGGGTGTGCCGACTGCGCTAAATAACCCCCGACAGCCATGAACGTAGAAAAACTCCGCGAGGACTTCCCGATACTGCGACGCACTGTTTACGGCAAGCCCCTGATATACCTCGACAATACCGCCACATCCCAGACTCCCCGCGAGGTTGTCGAGATGATCGACAGGATGTACGACACGCACAAAGCGAACGTCCACCGCGGAGTGTTCTCCATCTCGCAGGAGGCGACTGAGCTTCAGGAGGCGACCCGCGAATGCGTCAGGGATTATATCAACGCCGCATCGTCGAAGGAGGTAATCTTTACCCGCGGGACCACGGAGGCCATAAACCTGGTGGCATCCTCCTTCGGCTCTATGCTTGAGGACGGGGACGAAATCATCCTGACGGTCATGGAGCACCACGCCAACATCGTGCCCTGGCAGCTCCTGCAATCGAAAAAAGCGGTCAAAATCCGGGTCGTGCCCATCCTGCCGGACGGGTCGCTGGACATGGAGGTCTATAAGTCGCTGTTCAATGAGCATACGCGGCTGGCGTCGTTCTGCCACGTATCCAACGTTCTCGGCACGGTCAACCCGGTCAAGGAGATGATTCGGCACGCCCATAGCCAGGGGGTCCCGGTCCTTATCGACGGCGCCCAGGCCGTTTCCCATATGAACGTCGACGTGCGCGACCTCGACTGCGATTTCTATACCTTCTCCTCCCACAAGATGTACGGCCCCTGCGGGGTCGGCGTGCTCTACGGCAAGGAGAAATGGCTTGAGAAAATGCCCCCCTACCAGGGAGGAGGCGAGATGATCGGCCATGTCAGCTTCTCGGGTACGACCTTCGCCGAGCTCCCGTTCAAGTTCGAGGCGGGTACCCCAGACTTCGTCGACATCGCCGCCTTCAGGACCGCGATAGACTATATCCGCCGCGTGGGCATCGACGATATATCCGCCCACGAGCAGGAGCTTCTTAAATGGACGACAGAGCAGATGGAGCAGATTCCAGGCATGCGTATTTTCGGTACGGCTCCGGGGAAAGCCGCCGTAATCTCGTTCCTTATCGGCGAGGCCCACCACTACGACACGGGGATGCTCCTCGACAAGCTCGGAATCGCCGTGCGCACCGGCCACCACTGCGCCCAGCCGCTGATGGAATCGCTCGGCATCGAGGGGACAGTCCGCGCCTCGTTCGCCCTCTACAACACCTTCGACGAGGCCCGGGCCTTCATCGTGGCGCTTCACCGCATCCTGCCTTTAATCGGCCAATAGGGGCCTCCTGGGGGCGTTTTTCAAAATTTTTGAAAATTTTCGGGGAAAAGGTTGCATTTCGCGAACTTTTCCTTTATTTTTGCGTTTAACAATCAAATTCGATGCGGAATAGTCCGCTATTTCATCACCTTACATCAATTTGCTCAACCCTAACATCTATTAACCCTATTTCCCCCATCTAAGCAATGAATACTTCCTACCTTTTCCTGGCAACCGGCTTCGAGGAAATCGAGGCGCTAACCGTGGTCGATGTGATGCGCCGCGCCGGCATGGATGTGAAAACGATTTCGATAACCGGGAATCTGACCGTAAGGGGAGCCCACGGGATTCCCGTGGAGGCGGACGCTCTTTATGAGAAAACCGACTTCATTACTCCGGAATGGCTGATTCTCCCGGGGGGCATGCCCGGCGCCACGAATCTTTCGGAGTACGCCCCGCTCAACTCCATGCTGAAGGTTCAGGCCCAGGCTGGAAAAATCGCCGCCATATGCGCCGCTCCCGCGGTGGTGCTCGGCCCGCTCGGTATTCTTGAAGGGAAGGAAGCTACCTGCTATCCCGGCTTCGAGAAGGGGATGACCGGCGCTATCCAGCGCGACGCGCCAGTAATAGCCCTCGACCGGCTGATTACCGCCAACGGCCCCTCGGCCGCCCAGCGCTTCGCGCTCGCTATCGTAGCCAACTCAATGGGCGAGAGTGTCGCCCAGGAGGTCGGGAGCGCCATGCTTTTCTACCCCAAACGCGTCAACTTCTACTTCTGAGAGAGCCGAAAGCTCTCTCCAGAGTGATTCCAGATAAAACAACGGCCTGAAAAGAACTGCGCCCCAAAAGTTTTGTGTCTAACTTTTGAGACGCAGTTCTTTTTTGGTTGTTTTGGTGTCGGACGAGTCGGACAGGTCGGACTTGTCCGACGGTGGGCGGTGTTGCGGTCTACGTCGTCAAAGTTGATATTTCTGAATGACGTATCTAAATGTGTTATGACCTCATCCGTGTTTTTACCACGGGTGCGCACCCTCCGGGCGCTCCCGTCTGGGTCTGCGACTTCCACCGCGCCTCGCCCATCCGGGGCTCGACACGGTGTTACTCATGGACACGCGCCCGCCGGGCGCTCATTTAATGTGGTGGGGAT
>CAJUFH010000030.1 GCA_910585755.1 uncultured Muribaculaceae bacterium
TCGGGGGTCAAATCAACCTGGCCCCAGGGGTCATCCGCGCCTGGGTTTTCCACTTGATTCCGTCCGAGAAGTACGGAATATGAAAAGCCATGGACATGTCTCAACTGAAGATGACGAGACTTGGTTTCAAAATGTATATCAACAATTCAAAAGGTGCGGTTTCCCATTACGCTCGGATGGCACCGTTGACTGGTATACACTCAAAAATGAAAAGCCGGACTTGTGGGAGTATTATCAGAAAGAAATCCAAAATACAGTAGCACATAAAAGATATATTCAGATAGCATGGCAGAGAGAGCAACCCTTTGACGAAATAAACAATCGTCTTAAAGAACTGGTGTCATTTATAGCCACACTATTAGTGTAATTCAAAGGAAAACAATAGAATGATTCAAGCCCCGATTTTCGGAGTATCACGTCACCGCTCACGACCTTTGACGAAGTCAAAAATGATAATATTTTTGGTTTGGTTCGGGCTTTATATATGCCCGGACAAACCTAAACCTATATTGAGGTGGCTGGGCAAAAGAAAATGGAAGCGATGAGATGAGAGAAGATTTGACCAGCCCGAGAGGTTAAGAATATATAAAAACACCCAACTTTGCGTTTTTGGGTGCAAAATTGGGTGTTGATTCTGTAATCGCCTGATAGTCAGGCTTATTTGCGGAGAGAGGGATTCGAACCCCCGCCTGGACCGTTGAGCCGTGACCCTCGGCCAAAATAAAAACCCGCCGGCTTTTTCTGCCGTCGGGATTTCTCTTTTGCGGAAAGAGAGGGATTCGAACCCCCGGAGGTGTGACCCTCGTCGGTTTTCAAGACCGATGCAATCGACCACTCTGCCATCTTTCCATACGGTTACCTTTCATCACCCTGCGGTTTCCAATCCGGATTTCCCGCGGTAGGGATTTAGGTATCCTCCGTTATTATTTTACGCGAAGTTAGCGATTGTTTCCCATTGTGCCAAATTTCCGCCTCTTTTTTATCCTTTTTGAGCCTCATCGCCCTCAATCGGCTGCAATAAGCCCCTTCTCCTATTCCTCGCTAGGCGAAAGTATTCCCGTTCAGTGGAGCGAGCTTAAGCGAGCGGCCACCCATCCGTTCCGTCCCTTTTCCAAGAATCCCTTTTACGGCCCTCTATCCCCGCGGCCCTTCTTTCTCGGTTGTCGCGGACTGTCGGGTGGAGTGAGCCGAAGGCGAGCGGCTTCCCCGAGGCGCCCCCATTCCGGGGTTCTGGTCCCGGTGCGAGCCGCCGCGGCGGCGAGGCGTTATCCGTTTAAAGCCCCCAGGTATTTCCCCATGCTCGTAGCCTTCCGCATCTGTTTCAGGAACTTGCGGGAAAACAGGCGGTCCGGCTCCTGGTATTCCCAGAAAGGCTTGATTTTCGCTAAAATCTGTGCGTCGCCGCAAAGCGTTTCCGTGTAATCCTCTAATATGGCATTGTGGAGCGCCAGAATCTTCTCCCTCAGTTCCTCGTCGCTGACCGTCTTCTCGTCGCGCCATTCCGCTCCCAGCGATGGCCTCGCCAGCAGTCCGCGCCCTACCATAACCCCCTCGAGGCTCGGATAGCGCTCCGCGGTCCGGGCGATGTCTGTCGCCCTCGCCAGTCCCCCATTGAAAACCACCGGGTTGACCGAGGCCTCTAAGAACGCCTCGAACTCCCCCGTATGCAGCTCGCCCCCGTACTGCTGCCGGGCTACGCGCGGATGGACCGCGACCCTCTCAAGCCGCAGCTCGTTCAGCGCGTCGATTATTCCCCGCCATTCTCCCGGATTCTCCATCCCCAGGCGCGTCTTGACCGACAGCCGAAGTCCCGGAAACTCCTTCGCCGCCACTTCCGCTACCTCCTTTATAACCTGCGGATTCTGAATCAGCGCCGCACCGCGACCGCGGCGTGTCTGCGGCGGGAACGGGCAGCCGAGATTGAGGTCGAGCGCCCTGTGTCCCGCCTCCGTGACCGCCGTCGCTATCAGCCGGAACTCCTCCGCGTCGCGGAAAAGCCCCTGCGGCACGAGCGCCACCCCCGGATTCTTCTCTATGGCGATGTCCGCCCGGTCGCGGCGCCGCGTCTCCCCCTTCTCGACTCTGATGAAAGGGGCGTAATAAGCGTCGATTCCCCCGAATATAGCGGCGTGGTGGCGGCGCCAAGTCGCTTCCGTATGCCCCTGTAGCGGGGCGGCATAAATTTTCATATAGCTTGATTTTTGCGCGAATTTACTACTTTCTCCCCGTCCCGTCCCAATACCCGTATGGTTAATTGTGGTGAAAACGCCTGGCCGAAGTTGCGGGATAACCGCCGAATAGCTAAATTTGCGTGAATAAACTATTAAAAACTCAATCGGGGCATCAACCGCCCCGGCCAATCAATATCAATGCTGAAAACAATATTGCGCCGTGGCGCGCTCGCCGTCTCCCTCTTTGTCGCGGCTCTTTTCTCATCCGCTCTCCTTCAGTCCTGCAAGGAGGATCTCAGCGGCATCGAAGCGGATATCAAGGACCTCCAGGAACGCGTCGACGCGTTGGAAACTGCCGTCGAAGCCCTCCGCGCGGCCTATGAGGACGGAAAAATCATCTCCTCCGTAGCTCCACATCCTACAAAGGACGGCTGGCTCGTGACGTTCTCCGACAACTCTTCGATTTCTCTCACAAACGGCCGCGACGGTGCCACGGGTGAGACCGGCGCGACTGGTGCGGCCGGTTCCGATGGCCGCGACGGCATCGATGCCGTTACCCCCCTGCTGATGATTGACACCTCCGGCTACTGGATGGTCAGCTATGACAACGGGGCCTCATACGAACATCTCCTCGACCCCTCCGGCGCCAAAATCAAGGCGCTCGGACTCGATGGCGCTCCCGGTCAGGATGGTGTTGACGGAAAGCCCGGTGCTGACGGCAAACCGGGGGAGGACGGCAAGCCCGGTGCCGATGGTGCCGACGGCCTATGTGTACGCGTCGTCGTTGACGACCGCGGTCTCTACTGCTTTGAGATATACGATCCCGCCGACCCCTCGGTCGTCAAGGAGCGCGTCGAGACCCCCTACGATTCCGACCCCGCCGCCGTGGTGCGCGCGGTGAAGAAAGACCCCGTTTCCGGAGTAGTGACTATCATTATGGCTGACGGCTCGGAGTTCTCCTTCAACCTCGACGTGAGATATCCCACCGGAATCGTCCTCCTGGCCGACGCGGTGGCTATCGGCGAGGGGGGCACGGCGACCTTCGAGTTCCGCGTCAACCCCTCCAACGCCTTCATTGACTTTGACCCTTCCCAGGGGATGATTCGCCTCGACCTCGTTAACGAAGAGCTGCTGAGCCGCGTTGTCGCCGACAGCTATGTCACTGACCCCGTGAATTTCCGCCTCGAAAAAATCGAAGCCTCGCTCACCCCCTCCGGCGATGTCAAGGCCGGACAGTACCGCGCCACAATCCGCGACCTCGCCGTGGAAAAGGACTACGCCCAGGGCGTCGCACTCGTCCTGAACTCTACCGACGGTGCCGGAAACCCCGTGCAGATTTCCTCGGCGATGATGAGGGTGGAGTGGGGGGCCGGCTCCTCGATTCAGTCTTTCTCCGTCAACGGCTCCCCCGAGGCGGAGCGCGTCGCCGGTGGCTCCCTGCTGATGGTCCGCCTCCCGTATGGCACAGACCCTGCGAAATGCGTCCCGACCTTCACAACCTCTGCCGCCGGAATCTATTGCGACGGCGTACAGCTTGTAAGCGGTTCCTCGGAACTCGACCTCTCGATGCCCCGCGACCTGACCATTTGCTCCCGTAGCGGCGTGAAAAGCACCGTGCGCGTCGCGGCCGCATATTCCGACCTCCCGATTCTATACCTCTCTACCCCCTCCGCGATTGAGAGCAAGGAGGTATGGGTCGAAGGTTCCCGTCTCGAACTGCTGAACACCTCCGGCCATCTTCAGGATATGGATGTGCCCCTCAGCGTGAAAGGCCGCGGCAACTCTACCTGGAACTATCCCAAGAAACCCTACGCGCTCAAACTCGATAAGAAAGACTCCGTCCTCGGCATGCCCCGCCATAAGCGCTGGGTGCTCCTCGCAAACTATATCGACCCCTCCAAAATCCGCAACGCCTTCGCCTTCGAAATCGCCCGGCAGACCGAATCACTCCCCTGGACCCCCCGCGGAGAGTTCGTCGACCTCGTCGTCAACGGGCAGATGATGGGCAACTACTACCTCTGCGAGCAAATCCGCGTCGACCGCGACCGCGTCGACATTGTCGAAATGGAGGCCGCCGACAACTCCGGGGACCCTCTGACTGGAGGTTACCTCCTTGAACTCGACAAGATAATGGACGAGGTGAACACCTTCTATACCGCGCGCCGCCGGCTCCCCGTGATGGTAAAGTCCCCCGACGATGACGTGATGACCTCCGAGCAGCTCGGATATATCTCCTCCTATTTCGACCAGCTCGAGAATACAATCTATACCTCCACATTCCCCGGGAACGGCGAATACCGCGAGTTCGTCGACCTCGAGACTTTCGCCGACTGGTGGCTCGTCCATGAAATCTGCACCAACGCCGAACCTACTCACCCCAAAAGCTGCTATATGTACAAGGACCGCGGCGGCAAGCTCTGCGCCGGCCCGGTCTGGGACTTTGACTGGGGAACATTCACAACCTCCCGCGAGAACACATTCGTCGCAAGCAATTCCCTATGGTACTTCCGCTTCCTCCGCGACCCCGTGTTCAAGGAAATCGTCCAGCGCAAATGGGAAGCGCTTCTGCCAAAGATCGAAGTGCTCCCCGAGCAGTTCCTGCTCCCCCTCTATGCCCGCCTCTCCCCATCCGTCAACGCCGACTACCTCCTCTGGCCCCGCTATTTCGATCCCTCCGTCGAAGCCGACGTCAACGAGGACATAACCCTCACCCCCGACCAGTCGCTCGAACGCATCGTCGCCTCCTACCGCCGCCATCTCCGCTGGCTCGACACCGCCATCCGCGCCCTCTGATGCCCGCTCCCTCTCCCTTCTTTCCCTTTCCTTTCCCTCTCAAACTATCTCCGCGGCTGCCGTCAGGCGAATTGCCTTAATTTGCAAACAACTATTATATATCCGATATGGCAGCAGAAGCGATACCCCTGGCGTCGAAACCCA
Organism: uncultured Muribaculaceae bacterium; assembly: GCA_910585755.1. Classification (GTDB taxonomy): domain Bacteria; phylum Bacteroidota; class Bacteroidia; order Bacteroidales; family Muribaculaceae; genus UBA7173. Next base: position 5,109 of record CAJUFH010000030.1, read on the forward strand.
GGTTTGAAATTCTTGACGGACTCCGCGGTGTGGCCGCGATGCTCGTCGTGGTCTTCCATCTTTTTGAAACCTATTCCTCAGGTCCTGCGGATCAGATTATTAACCACGGCTACCTCGCCGTAGATTTCTTTTTCGTCCTCTCAGGCTTCGTGATAGGGTATGCCTATGACGACCGCTGGGGCCGTATGTCGACCTGGGATTTCTTCAAGCGGCGCCTCATCCGCCTCCAGCCGATGGTCGTCCTCGGTACCCTCATCGGCGCGTTCTGGTTCTATTTCGGAGCCGCCCCCGGATTCGAGCTTGTCATGCAGACCCCGTGGTGGAAACTCCTGCTAATTATGATATTAGGCTGCATAATGTTCCCGACTCCTCCCTCGATGGACATTCGCGGATGGAAGGAAATCAACTCTCTGAACGGCGCCCAGTGGTCCCTGCTGTGGGAGTATATCGCCAATATCCTTTATGCCTTGGTTGTCAGGCGTTTCAGCCGTGTGGCGCTCGGTGTCATGGTTGCCTTGTCGGCATTTCTGACAATCGACGTGGCGATGGACCTCGATGTGTTCGGCCTGCTCAAAGCCCGTTCTTACGCCAGATATACCGTCATCGGCGGCTTCGGTCTCACCCCCGACCAGATTTATATCGGGATATGCCGGCTGCTGTATCCCTTCTTCGGCGGACTGTTGCTCTACCGCCTTGGCAAACTGCGGATTAACCTGAAAAGCGGTGGCATGCTGTGGTGCTCGCTGGCGGTTGCCGCGACGCTGGCCGTGCCCCATATCGGCGGGGAAACCCACCAGTGGCTCAACGGATTGTATTGCGTTGTCATCATCCTGTTCGTCTACCCGGCAATCGTCGCCGCCGGAGCCGGAAGCCCCTTGAAGGGAAGGAAGACAACCGCCGTCTGCAAGTTCCTCGGCCTGATTTCCTATCCCCTGTATATCACCCACTACCCGATGATATACGTTCAGATGAACTGGGCAGCGCGCCACGCCGACGCTCCTTTGGGTACCCATATCTGGGTGGCGGTCAGCATCTTCGCCGCCTCTATCGCTGTCGCCTACGCGAGCGTCAAGGTTTACGACCTCCCCATCCGCGCCTGGCTCTCCGCCCGCTTCCTCCGCAAGTCCTGAACCGCAGGGAGGTGTGTGGTGTTTTATCAGAAAGCCGTTGCCTCTCGGCAGCGGGGATAATTCATCACTGTTATGAGGCATTGCAAGTGTTTTTTTGCGGTTATGGCTGCGGTGGCGGGTGTTTTCGCAGCGTCGGGGCGTCAGGTGAGCCTGGTTGAGCAGCAGACTGATTCCCTTATCGGGTCGCATAAGGTAGTGTACATCGACGGGAAGCCCGCCGACGCGGCTACCCGGGCGTATGTCGATTCCATCCGCCAGCGTATCTCGGTTTTCTACTATGACCAGTTCCGCCACTTCTCCGATCCCGCGGCGCCTTATTTCCTGTTCATGAGCAAGGACGCGGGGCTGGCGATGGGTATCGGGGGGTGCGTCCGCATGCGCGGCTACTACGACTGGGGCGGGGCGATTCCGGCTTCGGGGTTCGCCCCCTACCTGATTCCGATGCGCAGGGACCCGACCAACATGCGCCACCTCGGCACTACTCCCGCCGGAACGGCGCTGTTTTTCCGCGTGCTCGGCCGCAACAAGGCGCTGGGTGACTATCTGCTTTATATCGAATGTAATTTCAACGGCTATGGTGGCCGCGACTTCCATTTGAAAAAGGCTTATGCGATAGTCAACAAGGTGACAATCGGTTACGCCAATTCTACCTTCTCGGATCCCGCGGCGCTTCCCCCGACGGTCGACGCGCAGGGCCCTAACAACAAGATTACTCCGACAACCGTGCTGGTGCGTTATATGCCGACTTTCGGGAAGCGCTGGACGGCGGCAGTCTCTGTCGAGAGTCCCGAACCCTCTATTTCAGTCGATGGCAAATCGACGGCGAAGGTTAGCGCCTGGGTGCCTGACTTCGCAGCTTTCGGGCAGTACCAGTGGGGACGCGGCGAGCACGTGCGGCTCGCGGGGATACTGCGCACTTTGTCGTACCGCGACTTGATTGCGGGAAGGAACCATAACACCTTGGGCTGGGGGCTGATGCTGAGTTCCGTGGCCCATCCGGCTCCGATGCTGACAACGTACGCCAATGTCTGCTACGGCCATGGTTACCAGAGCCTCGGAGGGGACCTGCTTATTGGCAGCTATGACCTTGTCGGTGACCCGGAAAAGGCTGGCAGGCTCTACGCACCGGCCTCGGTAGGGTGGTGCGTCGGTTTGCAGTACAATTTACGGCCTAATCTGTTTGTCAGCGTCCAGGCGAGCCAGACCCGTTATCTTCCGGCGAAGGATGTATCGCCCGCCGAGTACAATTACGGGTTGTTCGGGGCTGTCAACCTGTTCTGGAATCTGACCCCGCGGATGCAGATTGGCGCGGAGTTCGACCTCGGCAAGCGCTGCGATTTCAGCGGCGACAGCGCCTGGGCGCGCCGTGTCGGCCTGATGGCCCAGTTCTCCTTCTAAGAGGGCGCTTCAGAATGCGGTCAGAAGCGGAGTTCGAGGCCGGCCATGACGGTGGCTTTCGGCATCGGGAAGCCGTAGTTGACCTGGTAGCGGGCGGCGGTCAGGTTCTCCCCTTTGGCGAACAGGGTCAGGGGTGTGCGGAAGGGGAAGGTGTAGGAGGCGCGGGCGTTCAGCAGGGCGTAGTTCTCGGTGGTCTCCTCGGTGTGAAGGCCCCATATCCCGGTGAGGTCGAGGGAGAACTGCCAGCGTCCAGGCGCGAAAGCTATTTCGCCGAAGAGCTTGTGCTTCGGGGCGCCGACAATCAGGGCGTCGGTATGGAGCAGGGCGTAGTTGGCGGTCGCCGTCCATCGGCTGTCGATGCTGTATGAGACATCGAACTCGATTCCCTTATTGATGAATTTGCCGGTGTTGACGTTCAGCGGGGAGCCGCCGTTGACGGTCACCTGCTGTATCAGGTTGTCGCCGTGGATGTAGTAAAGCGCCAGGCCGAGGTTCATACGGCCGCCGAGGAGCCACTGGCGCAACTCTGCCTCGTAGTTATCCATCGACTCCGGTAGCAGTTCGGCGTTGCGGGGTCCGTACATATAGAGCTCGCGGATGTTGGGCGAACGGAATCCGCGGCTGTAGCTGAATTTCAGCCGGCTGGCGCGGAGGGGGCGGAGCACGAATCCGGCCTGTGGCACCCATTTGTTGCCGAACTGCGAGGAGTGTTCGAAGCGCGCTCCGGCGTTGAGGCTCAGGAGGTCGTTTAAGAGAACCTGCTGCATCATCGCGTAGGCTCCGATTTCGTTGACGTGCTTGTCAACGATTTCTGTTCCCTTTCCTTCGGTCTTGGTTGTGTTCCAGGCGCGGCCTCCCCAGTGCTTGTAGTCGATCCCGACGCTCAGGTCGTTCCCCGTCCAGGGCTTGACTGTCTGATAGATGGTTACGCCGACGTTGAAATCCTTGGAGTGGAAGAGATAGTCGCAGGGCTTGCCGTTGCGGAGGCCGTCGTCGATGTCGTGCTTGCCCCAGTTGTAGTACGCCTGGATTCCTCCCGAAGTGATGTCGTAGCGGTTCTTGACGAACAGGGAGGCGGTAGTGCGCAGCATCTCGGCCCACATTCCGAGAGGCTTGGGTAGGTAGACGGAGCCGGGATTGTCGGCCTTGGTTTCGGTGACCATGACGTTGGCTCCCGCTTCCCAGTGCTTCGAGAAGCCGTAGCTGAGGGATGCGTACTGGTTGGCGAGCCAGTATTCCATGCCGCGGCGGCTGCCGTCGGTGCGCTCGTAGCTGGCGGCGAGGAGCGCCCGCAGGGAGTTCCGTTTGTAACCGGCCCGGAGTCCGTATTTCTGCGTCGCGAAACTTCCGGCCTGGGAGCGGAGAGCGCCGGAGAATCCGTCCCGGTCGGCGCGGCGGGTGATGAGGTTCACGGAGCCTCCCATCGCTCCGGAGCCGTAGAGGAGCGAGGAGGGGCCGCTGACAACCTCGACGCGCTGAATGTCGTTGGTGACGTAGGTGTCGGGGAGGGGATGGCCGAACACGCCGGCCCACTGGGGCTGTCCGTCGATTAGGAACAGCACTCGGTTGCCTCCGCCGACCCCTCGGATCGACACCGCTCCGGCAGCACCACCGCTGACGCCGTAGCCCGCCAGGCCGCGCTCGGTGACGAACATACCCGGCACCCGGTTCTGCAACACGGGGAGGAGGTTGCTTTCCGTGCTGTTGTCAATCGTTTTCTGTCCTATGATTCTGACATCGAGGGGGAGAAGGGGGACAGGGGCTTTGGCCGCGCTTTCAGTAACGACGACCTCGTCGAGCATGCGGGTTGTGTCGCGGTCGGCTGAGGCGGCGAGGGCTGGGATAGCGGCAACGGCGCCCATAGTGGCTGAAAGCAGGAGTATCTTAATTCTAAGCATCGCGTAGTATGGAGTTTACGCCGCGAAGTTACCTCAAATTCCTTATTCGTCAGTTATACAAATCCCTCCTCCGCTTACCAACATTGCGGATAGAGAATACGCCCCAGGGCTGCCGCCGACACGGATGGGAGGCCGCTCGCTTACGCTCGCTCCACTGAACGGAGACACTTACGCCTGGCGGTTAAAGGGGGGATTAAAGGACTGCGGCTATTTTCCGTATTTGCTCTAAGCGGCTCATGAACGAGCTGTTGCGTTTGGCTTTGTTCTTGTTGTATGCCATCTGCATGTTCATCCAGAAATCAGCGTCGATGCCGAGGGCGGCCTCGAGAAGCAATGAATATTCAATGGTAAAGTCCCGCTTGCCGTTGACAAGTTCGTTGAGCAGGGAAACGGCAACTCCGATTTGTGCCGCGAGTTTGGTTTGGGTGATTCCTCGCTCTTCGAGCTCCTCTCGTAAAACCTCTCCCGGATGGGTCGGATTTTCTGGCGTGAGGTTGTTAGCTATCATTTCAGGAGTTTTCCCCGGTATGGTAATCATATTATTTGTAATGGTTAGAGAGTTCGACAATGTTGCAGATGGTAATCAGTGGCTTGTCCGGGTTAGAGTCAAGGGTGAACTCGATTCTGTATTGGTCGTTTACCCTGATGGAATATAGTCCTGCCAAGTCAACGCTCAGCGCCTCAAAATGAAGGGATGAGACTTGGTACAGGGTCTCAGGTGAAGGAGCGGCGGCCAGCGTGTCAATTCTTCTTTGATATCGCTTAACAATGTCTGGCTGGTAAGGGTATTTTTTATTCGATGCCCGGCCATTGATGTACAGCTCTTTGAGATATTCCTTTTCAAACGTGATTACCATATACAGCTATTATGTCGCAAATGTAGTAAAAGTTTTCTGTTTTCACAAATCAGTGAAAATATTCGGACTGCGATTGGAGGGAGGGGGATTTGGCGGATTGGGGGAAGAATGGTATCTTTGCGTGGAGCGGGCGGTAATATCCGGCCGGAATTGTTTATCAGATATGGATACAAGGAAGATACGTAGGGCGGCAAGGAGACTTGCAGGGAATTTGCTGGTAAGGATTCTTATAGCGATGCTGCTCGGCATCGGGGCGGCTTATGTGCTGCCGCTGTGGGGAATAAGGGTGTTTGAGACGTTCAACGCCATTTTCAGTCAGTTTCTCGGCTTTATTATTCCGCTGATTATATTCGGTTTCGTGGCTCCGGCGATAGCGGATGTGGGCCGTGGAGCGGGCAAGATGCTGGTCGTCACGGCTCTGATCGCGTATGCGGCTACAATTCTGGCGGGAACGGTGTCGTTCCTCGTCAGCGACGCGGTATTCCCTTCGCTGATTACCGCGGGGAGTGCCGGGGCGCTTGACAACGAGAATGTTGTCGGTTCGGCGGCTCTTGCGCCGTATTTCACTATCGAGATGCCACCGCTGATGAGCGTGATGGGGGCGCTTATCCTCTCGTTCATTCTCGGTATCGGGTGTTCGAGGATGACTGAAAGCCCTCTGAAACGGGTGCTCGACGATTTCGGGAAGGTTGTCGCAGCCGTAATCAACGGGGTGGTTATCCCGCTGCTTCCTGTCTATATTTTCGGGATATTCATGAATATGACCTTCTCGGGGAAGGTAGCGACCGTGCTGCTGACGTTCAGCCAGATTATCCTCGTGATTTTCGCACTGCATATCGGGATTCTGCTTCTGCAGTTCACCATTGCGTCTTTTTTCTCGACAGGGAGCCGCAACCCGTTGAAACTGCTGTGGACGATGCTGCCGGCCTATTTCACAGCGCTTGGAACGCAGTCGTCAGCGGCGACGATACCTGTCACCCTGCGCCAGACGAAGGCGTTAGGGGTTCGCGACAGTGTGGCGGGGTTCACCGTGCCGTTATGCGCGACAATCCATATGAGCGGTTCGACGCTGAAAATCGTCGCATGCGCGGTGGCGCTGATGATACTCAACGGGTTGCCGTTCGACTTCCCGATGTTTTTCGGTTTTATCTGTATGCTCGGCATAACGATTATCGCGGCTCCCGGCATCCCCGGTGGGGCGATTATGGCCTCGCTCGGACTGCTGACCTCGATGCTCGGCTTCTCCGACGCCGACTGCGCCCTGATGATCGCCCTCTACATCGCGATGGACAGTTTCGGCACCGCCTGCAACGTAACCGGCGACGGCGCCCTCTCCGTCATCATCAACCGCATCTTCCCCGCTAAGTCGGAATAATGACCTGCTTTTTTCAGGGGACGTTAGCTGGGCGTTAAAGGCGGCGGAGTTCCTCTTTTGAGGCGGGTTCTCCTTTGTATTGGCTTTTGCGGGGGTGGAGCCGGTAGGTGAGGGTCAGGGAGAGGGTTCGGCGGTCGTATTTCTGGCGCTTGTTGACGAAAATGCCGAAGGTATTCATCGTCCAGTCGTTGCAGGCGGTGTTGAAAATGTCGGTCGCGTCTAACTTAATCCGCAGGGCGTTTTTGAAAAACGATTTTCCGACAGAGGCGTCAAGCGAGAACCAGGTGGTGCCGAAGCGGTTGGTATGCATGTCGCCGCTTGTCTGCCCGTAGGCGTTGGCGGTCAGGAGGAACCCTTTCGGCAGGGATATGGTGTTTGAGAAATCGTAGAAGAATATCGGGCGGTTGTAACGCGTGCCCTCGATTCCCAGCCATTGCTTGCGGACTCCGAGCGTGAGGTTCGGCGACCACGCTCTGATATTTCTGCTCCATACGAGGCATATATTGACTGCTGAAACGTCGATGTTAACCGGCTGCATAAGTAGTTGCAGTGTCGGGGCGGGGTATAGGCGTTTTACTGAGCCGTAAGTGTCGGTCGAACGGGTGTAGTCGGCCTGGAGCAAGAAGTCGTTCCACATTCCGAACAGTTGCAGGTCGTGCATCCGTTCGTCGCGGAGGGCCGGATTGCCACCCTCAATCTGGTGTTGTCCGACGTATGTGAGGCTCCCGGTCAGTTGGGAGTAGGGGGGCTTGACTGTCGCCATCTTGTAGCTAAGGGAAATCTGCGACTGCTCGTTGAAACTCCATCCGAGCGAAATGTCGGGTGTCAGGAGATTGTCTTTCCGGCTGACTTCCGTGTCCTCCTTGCCGTTGACGATGAACCGATAATCGACATACTCGTATCTGAGACCGGCCGACAGGCTGAATTTGCCGAATGTCCGGTCCCATTTGGCGAACGCTGCCAGGGAGGTCTGCTCGGCCTTTGTGGTCGAAGATGGAATGTAGTCCGCGACCGGGCCGTCTGCCATTCGGAAGTCGAGGTCCGTGCGGGTATAGGAATCCTGTGTGCCGGCAATGAAGTTCCCCTTGAAGAGCGGCAGGGCGAGGTATAGCTTGCCGGCCCACAGCGTGGAGCCGCGTTTGTCGTTGGAACGGACAGTCTCGTCGTCGCTTTCGGGGTAGATGGTTTCCACGCTGTTTGTCGCGCTGGAATAGCGGTAGTTGCCGTCGAAATGCAGTTGGTAGCGCCCGGCGAAGGTGTTGTCGTAGTATGCGGAGACGAGATGGCTCCGCGAATCAGTCGAGCGCTCGATGCGGCTTTTTATCCGCGGATTGTTGTCGAGCCATTCCGAGCCTGAGTTTGTGAAATCGCCGTGTTCAGGGCCGAAGCGGTAATACGCGCCGAACGATCGCGCGCCTTTGGCGTAGTTCAGTCCGGCTTTTACGGAGCCGTTTATGGATGGGTAGGTGTTGTGTTGCGAGCTGCCTATGACAGTTCGTTTCCCCTCATACGAGAACGTGTTTGTCGTTGTTCCTGTTAACAATGAGTTGTTGCGGGCTATCGTTCCGGTCGCGAAAAAGTCCCAGGCCCCCGCCCGGTAGTTCAGATCGAGCATCCCGTTGGCCGACCATCGGCGTTTGGCCGTCACTTCGACACGCTCCGACAGCGAGAGTCCGTCGACGAAGTTCTTCCGGGTACTGATTTTCAGTACTGCCTTCGTATCGCTGTCATACATCGCGCCGGGCGATAGCAGCAGCTCGACCTTGCGGATATTGCTCGATTGCAACTGTCGCAGCTCGTCGCCGTCGCGCATAGGACGGCCGTCGATATATATTTCAGGCGCGCCCTTCCCGGTTACCGTCACTTCTCCGTCGTTGACGGCAATCATTGGAAGCTGGGCAAGCGCGTCGAGGCAGGTTCCTATGTCCTGGAGCCGGCTTCCGGCGATGGTGGAGACGAGGGTACTCCCTTCGAGGCGCGTCGCAGGCTGTTTGGCGGCGACTACTATCTCTTGAAGTTCCTTGTTCAGCGAGTCAGCCGGTTCGGAGGCGAAGGAAGCTGGTGCCATTAAGGAGGCGAATGCGGCTGTCGCCAGTTGGCGGCCTGTTTTTGTCAGTATTGTCATACAAGCGTGTCGTTTTCTTGCAAAATTACTGACAGATACGTTAGCAGACCAAAATACCGGTCTGACAGCCCTGTGTGTAATATGCTGTATGACAACACGATTCCGAATAGTCGCCGGAAAAGTTCTGACCCGGGCGGCGCGAGTTCAGAAAACGCTTAGCAACTGGGGCGTATGGAGCGCCTTTGAAGCCGCGATTTTAGCTTTCAGCCGCGATTTACGCTTGTAGACTACGTCGATGTTCTCCCCGAGGAGCAACGCTATGCTGCGGTTCGAGAGGTTACCGGCGAGATATACAAACAGGCGGTATTCCTCCGGCTTGAGTGTCGTGAGTTCCCGGCGCAAATGATTGAGCAGCCCGTCGCGGCAATCGTTTACGCAGCTCTCCATCTCGGAGAACACTCCCGCGTCGGATTTCAAAGCCTCGATATGCGCTTTTACCTTTTCAGCTATTGCTTTGCGTTCGGTTTTAGTCCCCTGTGACTCGTAATATGTCTCACATAGCGAGTCGATTGTGGCGAACCTCGATTCCAATAGGGAGGAAAGCTTGGAGGCCATTTCCGAACAAGCCGACTGTTCGCGGGCAACTCCCGCGCGGAGCCCCGCGGCTTCGACGATAAGAGCCTCGTTTTGAAGCGTCCTGAGGCGCAGTCTCTGCCGTTGCCAAACTATGACGCATAAGGCGATGAATGTCACAGACAGTCCTAAAAGGAGGTACATCCTCGTTGTGGCGCGCTCCTTGTAAAGGAGAAATTCCTTCTCTTTTTGAAGGTAGAGAGCCGAAGCCAGGGCATCCCGGTCTGTATTCGCCATAAGGGCCTTCAGGCGGTTCGCATGGCGCAGGGCGTCAGTCTGTCCTGTACGGCCGTAGTAGCTGATCGCTATGTTGACTATCGTGTCGGTCGGTGCGTGATAGTTGTTCGCTACCATTGCCTCGCTGTAGAGCAATGCCCATCGGGCCATTGTCGCCGAATCTTCGAACTCGGCCACGTCAAACCCGTTAAGCCGCTTCAGCGCGGCGGCTGGATCTTCGGGTATAAGGCGTTGGGCGTCGTCGAGTGCCCGCTCTTTGACGGAACCCGAATACGTGCAGCTTGTAACAACCAGTGCCAATAATATAGCCAGCAGCGCTCTCATACCGCAAAATTACTCATTTTCAGCGGAATCACGATATTTTTGCGGAATTTTTGCGGTGTTTTTACAGCCTTTGGGGGATGGGGAATGAAAAAGGGGCCCGGCTGATGCCGGGCCCCGGTGTGTTGATAGGGGTTGGTGAGTGAAACCTCGTCTCGGCCTTCGGTTAGAACATGAAGGCGAAGAGGCTGGTTGTGTCGGAGGTTGTCAGGATGCTGTTGTAGAAGCAGCTTACGATGCCGAGGGCGATGATGCCGGCGACGCAGATCCAGAGGCCGAGGCGCTCGGTCCAATGGGAGCGGAATGTTGCGATCTGCGGCTCCTCGGGGGAGATGTACATTGCCTTTACGACTAGCAGGTAGTAGTAGAGCGAGATGATGGTGTTGATCAGGGCGATGAGCACCAGGATGTAGAGCGCTACCGAACCGCTTCCCAGGGCGGAAGTGAAGATGAAGAACTTCGAGAAGAAACCCGCGAAGGGGGGGATGCCGGCGAGGGAGAACATCGCGAGCATCATCGAGCAGGCGAGCCAGGGATTGGTCTTGGAAAGGCCGTTGTAGTCGGTCATGAGCAGTTTGCCGGTCTTGTTCTCTATCGCGCCGATCACTCCGAAGGCGGCCAGGTTGGAGAAGATGTAGACCAGGATGTAGAACATTAGCGCCGCGAGCCCCATTTCGGTTCCGCCGACGATGCCGAGCATGATGTATCCGGCCTGGGAGATGGAGGAGAAGGCCAGGAACCGCTTCATGTTCTTCTGACGGATGGCGAAGAGGTTGCCGACGGTGATTGTCGCGATGATGAGGGCGTAGAGCATCCATTCCCAGATTGAGGAATAGAACTGGCCGAAGCACTGCACGAGCACCACCAGGAAGGCGAAGGCCGCGGAACCCTTGGAGATTACCGAGAGATAGGAGGTGACGGGTGTCGGAGCGCCCTGGTAAACGTCGGCGGTCCAGAGGTGGAAGGGAACGAGGGAGAGCTTGAAGCCGATTCCGGCGATTACGAATGCAATCGCGACGGCGAGCATTGTCGAGGTCCCGCCTACCAGGCCGACGGCGATTTCAGAGAAGTAGAGGCTTCCCGAAAGACCGTAGACGAAGGAGAGGCCCATCATGAAGACGGCGGAGGAGAAGACGGCGGTCAGCATGTACTTGATCGCTGCCTCGTGGCTCTCATATTTGTTCTTCTCGAAGGCCACCATCGCCGCGAGGGGGAGGGAGGCGGATTCGAGGCCGATGATGAACAGGAGGAAGTGGCGGGCGGAAATCATGAGGTACATTCCGAAGAGCGTCACGAGGAGGAGTTCGTAGAACTCTCCGCGGCGCACGGTCTGCGTCTCGCTGTTGGCCCAGCGGGCGCTCTGAATGAGCACCACGAGGACGCCGAGGTTAAGAATGTTCTTGATCATCGCGCAAACCGGGGAGGTAACGTACATTCCGGAGAACGCATCGACCTCGCGGCACTCGCCGCAGAAGAAGCCCGCGGCGGTGAAAACCGCGAACAGCACCGTCGTGAAAGCGGTGATGCCGCCCAAGGCCTTGCGGGGCATAAAGGTATCGTAGAGGAACACCAGCAGGAACACGATCAGCAGACCTATTTCCTGCCCCATTGCCAAAAACTGAGAATAATCCATATCGGTTATTGAGTGCTTGGAAGATTACATTCCGATTGCGCGGAAGATTTCGGGATTAAAAGTGAAGCGGATAAGCCCCTCGAAGAAGTTCGGGAAGCAGCCGATCGCGGCGACGCTCACCACGAGGGTGATAACCGAGAGGCGCTCCCACCATACGGCGTCGGTGAGCTGGAGATGGTGCTCGTCCTGCACTGGGCCGAAGAGGAGCTTGCCGACTACGCGGAGGATGTAGACGGCGGTGATTACGATCGAGCAGCAGGCGACGATGGTGAACACGCGGTGGAACATGTCGGCGTGCTCGAAGGAGCCTACGAAGATTGTCATTTCGGCAACGAAGCCCGAGAGGCCCGGGAGGCCGAGGGAGGCCATACCGGCAATCACATAGGCCACGCCGAGGAAGGGCATAATCTTCATCAGGCCACCCATCAGGCGGATGTCGCGGGTGTGGGTGCGGCCGTAAATCATACCGATGAGGGCGAAGAAGAGGGCTGTCATGAGGCCGTGGGAGAGCATCTGCATGATGGCACCGGTAAGGGCGGTGGTGTTGATCATCAGGATGGCGAAGAGCACCATGCCGCAGTGGCTGACGGAGGAGTAGGCGTTGATGTATTTGAGGTCGGTCTGCACGCAAGCCGAGAAGGCACCGTAGACAACCGAGATGCCTGTCAGGATAAGGAAAATCCAGGCGAGGTCGTTGGCGGCCTCGGGCATAAGGTACATCGCGACGCGGAAGCATCCGTATCCGCCGAGTTTCATGAGGACGCCGGCGTGGAGCATGGAGACGGCGGTCGGGGCGCAGGCGTGACCGTCAGGGCTCCATGTGTGGAAGGGGAACATCGCGCCGAGGACGCCGAAACCTACGAAGCACATCGGGAAGAGGAAATACTGCCATCCGCGCTCAATCGATGCGTTGCGGGAGATTTCGAGGATGTTCCAGGTAAGCTGGCCACCTTCGGGAGCCGAATGGTAGTAGATGCCGATCAGGGAGAGCATCAGGAATGCGGAGCCGCCCATAAGCATCAGTGTCAGCTTCATCGCGGAGTATTCCTTGCGTCCGGTTCCCCATACGCCGATGAGGAGGTACATCGGGATAAGGGCGACCTCGTAGAACATGAACATGGTGAAGAGGTCGATGGAGATGAAGAAGCCGAACACGCCGGTCGAGAGGAGCAGGAGCCACATGAAGAAGTGGCGCGCGTCGTCAATCTTCCAGGAGGCGAAGGAGCCGGCGAAGACGATAATCGAGGAAAGAATCAGCATCGCGATCGAAACGCCGTCGACACCGACCGCGAGGTTGATGTTCAGCGGGCCGAACCACTGCCAGGAGCCGGTGAAGAGCATCTCCTCGGTGTTTCCGGCCTGTCGGAGGGCGAGGTAGTCGACCAGTACCCATATGCTCAGGGCCATGAGCAGCGTGGAGCCGACCACCGCGATGGTGCGGATTCCCTTAACGCCGCGGCACAGCGCGAATCCCCCCAGCATCAGCAGGGGAATAATCACGAAATAAATCAGAATATTTGAAAACATCTCTGTCACTATACTTTACTGTGTTAGCATTAAGGTTCCTCTTACATGAGGCAGATCGCGGTTACCGCGCCGAGCACCAGTGCGCCGACGAGATAGAACCATACGTAGAACTGCAGGTTGCCGGACTGGAGGCCGCGGATGGCGTAGGAGAGCTTGTTGGTGACGAACGCCAGGCCGTCCATCGTGCCGTCGATGATGTGGCGGTCAAACCAGGCGATAGGCTTGGATATGCAGCCGAAGATAATCTTGTGGGTGATGAACATGTAAAGCTCGTCCCAGTAGAAGCGGTGGTGTGCCCAGCGCCAGAGGGCGGGCATCGCGGCCTTCATCTTGGCGGGGAGCGGGTTCTCCTTGCGGTACATCACGGTAGCGATGATAATCGCGATGATGGCCACGGCGAGGGAGATGGCGGCCACGCTCCAGTCAAGCGCCTTGAGGTTGGTGAAGAAGCTTACTTCCTCGAACATCTCGTGGCCGTTCCAGGTAACGAGGTTGCCCATCGGGACGAAACCGGCTACGCAGGAGACAGCGGCAAGGATAACGAGCGGAAGGGTCATCGTCCAGGGCTGGTCGTGGGGGGCGTGGTGCCCTTCGGGAATCTTGTGTTCCTTCCACCAGAAGATGAGGTAGTAGAGGCGGAACATATAGAAGGCGGTAAGGCCTGCCACGAGCGACATCCAGATGTACCAGAAAATCGAGTGGCCCATGGTCGCGGTCAGGATTTCATCCTTGGAGAAGAATCCGGCGAAGGGGATGATGCCGGCAATCGCGAGACAGCCGATAAGGAAGGTGATGTGGGTCACGGGCATGTACTTGCGGAGGCCGTGCATCGCGGTGTAGTCGTTGGAGCCGATCGCGTGGATCAGTGCGCCGGCGCAGAGGAAGAGCAGGGCCTTGAACATCGCGTGGGTGAAGAGATGGAACATGCCGGCCATGTAGCCGAGTCCGTGGTGGAACTCGGGACGGGCCACGCCGAGCGAAACCATCATGAAGGCAATCTGGGAGATTGTAGAGAAGGCGAGGACGCGCTTGATGTCAATCTGCGTGCAGGCGACAATCGCGGCGTAGAGGGCTGTCAGGGCGCCTACTACGACGATGATGTTGAGGGCGGCTTCCTCCATCAGGTAGAGGGGGAAGAGACGGGCCACGAGGTAGACACCGGCTACGACCATCGTGGCGGCGTGGATGAGGGCCGAAACGGGGGTCGGGCCTTCCATGGCGTCGGGGAGCCATATGTGGAGCGGCATCATGGCCGACTTACCCATGCCGCCCATGAAAATCAGAACGAGGGCCCAGGTCAGAACCGAGCATCCCATGAAGAGGGGGGCGGGGGAGTTGGTGAACAGCTCGCGGATTCCGGCGGCGGTGTCGAGGCTCACCTGGTAGGTGCCGTCAAGACCGGCGACCGGCATGGAGGTGAGGTCGGTGAAGTTGAACGTCCCTGTATAGTAGCTCAGAATCAGGATACCGATCAGGAAGCCGAGGTCTGCGAAGCGGGTCACGATGAACGCCTTCTTGGATGCGGAGACGGCCGAGGGCTTGGTGTAGTAGAAGCCGATCAGCAGGTAGGAGGAGGCGCCCACAAGCTCCCAGAAGATGTACATCTGGAAGATGTTGGTCGCGACTACCAGTCCGAGCATCGAGAAGCTGAAGAGCGACAGGAAGGCGTAGAAGCGCTGGAAACCGGTCTCCCAGACCCCGTGGTGGTCGCGCATGTAGCCGTTGCTGTACAGGTGGACCATGAAGGAGATTGTGGTGATTACCACCAGCAGGAGGGCCGAAATCGGGTCGAGGAGGAATCCGAGGCGGATAACGAGGCTGTCGGTGAAGGCGAGCCAGTCGTAGTTGAAGATTACCGCCTGCAGACGGGTGTGGCTGTCAGCGTCGATGAAGTCGGGGCTACCCGAGAAGAAATAGGTGAAAGCCGTGATGTAGGCCAGCGTCATTGTGACGCCCATCCCCAGAGTGCCGGCGATACCGGCCCAGCGGTGCTGCATCTTGTGGCCTGTGAGGCCGAGCAGCAGGAACATCGCCAGGGGGATTGCTAAAATCAGTATGGGTATTACGGGTTGCATAGCGGCGGTTAGTGTTTCAGTTTGTTGGCGTCGCGCACATCAATGTTTTCCGAAACCCGGAACATGTTGATGATGATGGCGATGGCGAGCGCGGTTTCGGCGGCTGCCAGGGCGATCGCGAAAAGCGTGAAGAACATTCCCTCGAGCTGGCCGGGGAAGAGGAAGCGGTTGAAAATCACGAAGTTCATGTCGACAGCGTTAAGCATCAGCTCCAGGGAGATGAGCATTGCGACCATGTTGCGGCGGGTAATGAACCCGTAGACTCCGCAGCAGAACATGAACAGGCTCGGAATGAGGTAATAGAGGATGGTGATGTCCATGATTGTCTTTTTTCCGTCAGTGTCGATTAATCGTTTTTGCGGGCTATCACCACTCCGCCTATTATGCAGGCGAGCAGCAGCACGCTGATTGCCTCAAAGGGGAGGAGGTACTGGCCGTGGCCCGTCCCCATGAGGGTCTGGCCGATAAGCTGCATGTCGGGGTTCTCGCCCTGGGGAAGGGCGCCCCAGAGGGAGCAGCGGCTGATAAGCGAATAGCCTGCCACCAGGAAGGTGAGCAGCGCGCCGGTAAGTCCCAGGGCGCGTTTCTTAGATGCGAGTTTGGCGCTGTTGTCGCCGGGCCTGCTCGTCAGGAAGATGGCAAAGACGAACAGCACCACTATACCACCCGCGTAGACGGCGATCTGGACCGCGCCGAGGAACTCGTAGTCGAGCTTGAAGTAGAGGGCGGCGGTCGCGAAGAGGGCGAACAGCAGGTAGGTGGCGGCGCGCAGAATCTTGCGCGTTGTGACAGCAAGCACCGAGAAGACGATAATCGCTATGGCTATTACCGCGTAGACGATGATACTTCCTACAGAATCCATATGATTGGTTTGTTTTTGTTTTGCGGTTTGGAAATGTGACGGCCCGGGGCGTTGCCCGGGGCTTCGTGGGATTCGTTAAGCCTCTCCGGCTTTTTTCGCGGCCTCGCGCTCAGCCTTGGCCTTCAGCGCGGCCTGGATTTTGGCGAGCTTCTCGGGGTCGCCGGCAGCGGCAGCGAGGGCTTTGGCGGCCTTGTCGTCGGCAGCGGCGGGAGCTGGAGCGGCGGGGGCTTCACCTGCGGCAGCAGCTTTTTTGGCGGCGGCAGCGGCCTTGGCGGCCTCTATTTTGGCCTGGCGCTCGGCCTCCATCTTGGCAATCTGCTCGGGGGTGGGCTTGGGTTCCGGTTTCTCGGGGAGGTAGTTGAGCTGCTTGACGAGCTTCTGGCGGGTGAACACGGCCTGCTCGAAGTCGTTGCTGAACTCGATCGCGTTAGTGGGGCATGTTGTCACGCAGAGCTGGCAGAAGGTGCAGCTTCCCAGGTCGTAGATGTAGCGGTCGAGCTTCTTTTTCTTCTTTCCGTCCCAGGTGTCGACCATCTTGGTCTCCACGGTGATGGTGCCGTTGGGGCAGTTGCGCTCGCAGGTGCCGCATGCGATGCAGCGGTGGTTCCCCTCCTTGTCGTAGATGAACTGGAGGACGGCGCGGAAGCGCTGTGGAACGTGACGGGTCTCGCGGTCTTCGGGGTATCTTTCGGTAATCTTAGGGGTGACGAACTCCTTTCCGGTAACTTCGAGGCCTTTTACGAGGCTCGAAATTCCTTTCCCTAAGGATGAAAAGTATTCTTTGATGCTACCCATTTAATGTTGTTGTTTCAGTTACGTTCTTTTGTTTTTTTCTCAGTGACCCGCCGGGGCGCTAACCCCGGCGGACCTTGTAGGTTTCAACCTATTTCACCTGGCCGCCCAGGATGTCGAGCAGCTCTGTGGTAATCGCGGCCTGGCGCAGCTTGTTGTATTCGAGCTGGAGCTGGTCGAGGAGTTTCTTGGCGTTGTCGTTGGCGCTCTGCATCGCCATTACGCGGGCTGCCTGCTCGCTGGCGCGGTTCTCGGTGAATATGTCCTGCATGACCGCCATGAGGTACATGGGGAGGACGCGGCGGAATATCACCTCGGCCGACGGCTCGAAGATGTAGGGCCGGTCTGTAGCCTTTCCCTGGTCGGCGGCGAACACCTCCTGGGTGACCGGGAGGAGCTGCTGGGCCTCGACGCGCTGACGGCTGACGGAATGGAATCCCATATAGAGGGTGTCGACGCGGTCGGTCTCGCCGTTGAGGAACATGTCGCGGAGACGGTTGGTGAAGGCTGTTACCGCCTTGTCGGTGCTCTTAGAGTCGACCCCTTCGGCGTCGGCGGTCTTTACCCCTTCGAGATTGAGCTTCCCGACAGCTTTCGCCATCTTGCTTCCGACGGGGATAACCGTTATTTCGAGACCCTCGCCGTAGAGCCCGCGGTAGAGGGTCAGGCGCTGGAGGAGCTGCTTGAAGATGTTGACGTTGTAGGCTCCGCAGAGGCCGTCGTCCGAGCCCCATACAACCAGGGTGAGCTTCTCAACGGGGCGGCTCTCCATCAGAGGGGATGAGAAGGCCGCGTCGGAGGCGGCCAGGTTGGCGATGATGGTCTCGATCTGGCCGCGGAAGGGCTGGAGCTGGCGGAGGGCCTGCTCAGCCTTGTGCATCTTGGCCGAAGAAATCATCTTCATGGCGCCGGTAATCTTTTCCGAGGAGCGAACCGAGCCTATGCGTCCTTTAAGTTCTCTAAGGGTTGCCATTTAGCGCGTATTGTTGCTGGGGTTGTTGGGGTTTTCTTTGTGACGGGGTAGGGGAGAGAGTTGGTTGTCAGGCGAACCGGGCGGCTACCTCCGCGGCGGCGTCTTTCAGCTTCGCGGTGCAGTCGTCGGTGAGCTGGCCGGAGCGGATTACGGCGAGCACGTCCTCCTCGTGCTTGGCGTGGAGGAGCTGCAGAAGTCCGTCCTCGAAGTCGGCGACCTTTTCGACGGGGACGTCGGACAGGAGGCCGTTAACGCCGCAGTAGATTACCGCTACCTCGTCTTCTACGGGCCAGGGCTTGTACTGGGGCTGGATGAGCAGGCGTTCGTTCTTGCGGCCTCGGTCGATTACGCGGGCGGTCACGGGATCGATGTCGCCACCGAACTTGGTGAACGACTCGAGCTCGCGGAACTGAGCCTGGTCGATTTTCAGGGTACCGGCGACTTTTTTCATCGACTTGATCTGGGCGTTGCCGCCTACGCGGGACACGGAGATGCCGACGTTGATGGCGGGACGGATACCGCGGTTGAAGAGGGCGGTCTCAAGGTAAATCTGGCCGTCGGTGATGGAAATCACGTTGGTCGGGATGTAGGCGGAAACATCGCCGGCCTGGGTCTCGATGATGGGGAGGGCCGTCAGGGAGCCGCCACCTTTCACCATCGGGCGGAGCACTTCGGGAAGGTCGTTCATCTTCTCGGCCACCTGCTGGTTGTCAATGATTTTAGCAGCGCGTTCCAGCAGGCGCGAGTGGAGGTAGAAGATATCGCCGGGGTATGCCTCGCGTCCGGAGGGGCGTTTGAGCACCAGCGAGATTTCGCGGTAGGCGACGGCCTGCTTCGAGAGGTCGTCGTAGACAATCAGGGCATCGCGGCCGGTGTCGCGGATGAACTCGCCGATGGCCACTCCGGCGAAGGGGGAGTAGTAGCGCATAGCGGCGGAATCGGCGGCGGTGGCGGCTACGACGCAGGTGTAGTCGAGGGCACCGTGCTTGCGCAGGGTTTCGACTGTGGCCGCTACGGAGGATGCTTTCTGGCCGATCGCGACGTAGATGCAGTAGACGGGCTTCCCTTCCTCGAAGTTCTTGCGCTGGTTGATGATGGTGTCGATCGCGATGGCGGTCTTGCCGATCTGGCGGTCGCCGATGATGAGCTCGCGCTGTCCGCGGCCGATGGGCACCATCGAGTCAACGGCCTTGATGCCGGTCTGCAGCGGCTGCTTCACGGGCTGGCGGTAGATTACGCCGGGGGCCTTGCGCTCAAGGGGGAGGCGGATCAGCTTGCCCTCGATCGGGCCTCGGCCGTCGATTGGCTCTCCGAGG
Organism: uncultured Muribaculaceae bacterium; assembly: GCA_910585755.1. GTDB lineage: Bacteria > Bacteroidota > Bacteroidia > Bacteroidales > Muribaculaceae > UBA7173. The sequence continues at coordinate 24,201 of CAJUFH010000030.1, forward strand.
ATGTTGATTACGCGGCCGAAGACGCCGTCGCCCACGGGAATGGAGGCAATTTCGCCGGTGCGGCGCACCGACATATTCTCGGTCACCTTGTTAACCTCGTTGAGGAGGATGACGCCGACGTTGCTTTCCTCGAGGTTGAGGGCCACGCCTTTGACGCCGTTCTCAAACTCCACCAGCTCGTTGGCGCACACGTTGTCGAGCCCGTAGACGTGGGCAACGCCGTCGCCCACTTCGAGCACGGTGCCGACCTCCTCGAACGATACTGACTTGTTGACGGTCTCGAGCTGCTGTTTTAATATCTGGGAAATCTCGCTTGGATTGTTCATGGTGTGTGAGTTACTTGCTTAGGAGTTTAAGCCGTAGTTGCTTGAGTTCGTTTTTGATGGACGCGTCGAGGCGTTCCGAGTTGATGCCGACGGTGAAGCCGCCGATCAGCGAGGGGTCGACGGCGGAGGTGTACTCCATCGTGCCGCCGCCGAGGTGCTTGGTGATAAGGTCCTTGAGGCGCTTTTCCTCTTCTGGGTCGAGGGGCGCGGCGGACGTTACCTTCACCAGGGAGATATTGTTGGCTTTCCGGTAGATGTCGCAGTAGGCGATTGCGGCTCCGCGGGCTATGTCGAGGCGTCGGTTGCGGGCCAGGAGCTTCAGGAAGTCGGCGAGGACGGGGTCGTCCTTTCCGGCTCCGGCCGCTGTCGCGACGAGCTGTTCCTTTACGGAGTCGTCGATGAAGGGGTTGTCGAGCGTCTGTTGGAGCTCGGGGTTTTCGCGGAAGCTGTTTTCGAGCGTGGTCATCAGGCGGTAGAGGCTTTCAGCCTTGCCGCGTTCGGATGCGAACTCGAAGAGCGCTTTCGCGTAGCGTTTCGGAATGAGGCCTTCGTTCATCTTCTCGGTTGCTTAGGGGTGTGGCCGCTGGGGGGCTTGTCAGTTGGTGGTTTCGATTTCGTCGAGGATGGAGTTTACGAGGCGTTTCTGGGCCTGCGAGTCCTTCATCTGGCCGCGTGTGACGCGGTTCGCGATGTCGAGAGCCACCTGGCTCACCTGGTCGCGGAGGTTCTTCTCGGCCTCGCGGCGGCTCTGCTCGATCGAGACTTTCGCGGCATCCATCACTTTCTGCGCCTCGACCTTGGCCTCGTCGTGGGCCTGCTCGATAATCTGCGCCTTCATCTTGTTGGCTTCGGCGATAATGTCGGCCTGCTCGTGGCGTGCCTTGGCGATTTCCTTGCGGGCCTCCTCCTGGGCGTTGTCGAGCTGCTCTTTCGCGTGCTGGGCATATTCCACGCCCTTGTCGATGAGGTCGGCCCGACCTTCGATTCCCTTGATGATGTAGGGCCAGGCGAACTTCCACAGGATGAAGAAGAGGATGAGGAACGATACGAACATCCATATCGTCAGGCCGAAGTCAACTTTGAAAAGTTCCATAGAATCTCTGCGTTTATCGACCGCGCCGTCGTTGGGCGGTCAGGAGGTATTTTAAAGAGAGGTTTTGGCGGTTGTGGTGGTGATGTTTTTGCCGGAGTCCGTCGTCGCGGAGCGGGGTGTTCCCGGCTTTGCCGCGCGGCAGCGCCGCGACCCGGATGGGGCAGGGCGCTACCGCGGCGCGCTGCCTTATACGAAGAGGGCCAGGATGCAGACGATGACTGCGAAGAGGGCGACACCCTCGATGAGGGCCGCGATCACGATCATGTTGGAGCGGATGTCGCCTGCGGCCTCGGGCTGGCGGGCGATGGCTTCCATGGCAGACGCGCCGATTTTGCCGATACCGATACCGGCACCGATGGCTGCGATGGCGGCGCCGACGGAGGCACCAAGACCTAAGAGAGCATCAACTGCTGCTAAAATCATTGCTAACATAACGGTTGGTTTTTATGAGGTTTGAATTATATTTCTTTGTTTTTCCCGATTGTTGTCGGTTTTTCAGGCGGCTTCGGCCGCGGGTTTATGGGTTTCGTGCTTCTCGTGGGCGCCGTGCTCACCCTCTTCCTGCGCGAGGGCTATGAAGATGGTAGAGAGCATCGTGAAGACGTAGGCCTGGATGAAGCTGACAAGCACGTCGATCATCAGCATGAACACCGAGAAGGCTACCGAGATAACGGCGGTGCCGGATGCCACGGCGTAGCCCATCGCGGCGAAGATGAAGATGAGCATCGTCAGTATCAGCACAATCATGTGGCCGCCCATCATGTTGGCGAACAGACGGACTGTCAGCGCGGCGGGCTTGGTGAAGATGCCGAACACCTCGATTACCTGCATGATGGGTATCGGGAATTTCAGCCAGAGGGGAACGTCGGGCCAGAAGATTTCCTTCCAGTAATGCTTCGTTCCGTAGAAGTTCGTGATGAAGAAGGTGAAGAGGGCCAGGACGAGCGTGATAGCGATGTTGCCGGTGACGTTGGCGCCGCCGGGGAACACGACAATCAGGCCCAGGAGGTTCATGAAGAAGATGAAGAAGAAGACCGTCAGCAGGTAGGGGGCGAACTTGGGCGCCTTGTTCTTGAGGGTCGACTTTATCACTCCGTTATAGATGAATTCGACGAGGAACTCCGTGATGCCGTTGAGCTTGCGCGGAGCCTTGTAGGGGTTCTTCTTGTTCCAGTCGGCGAGTTTGATCAGCATGAGGATTACGAGGACGCACGCGATCATCAGGGCGCACACGTTCTTGGTAATCGAGATGTCCCAGGGCTTGATTTCCTTGCCGTCGACGATTTCGACGACCTTCCCTTTGTAATCCCCCTCGGTCGCGAGCTTGAACACGGCGTTGCCGTCGGTGTAGACTGCTCCGTGCTCGAGGCGGCTCGACGAGAAGAGGTGGAACCCGTCGGTGCCGTAGACGATTACGGGGAGGGGTATGCGCTTGTGGTGGTTGAACGGCACTTCCCAGCCGTAGCCGTCGCCGAGGTGCTCGAAGATTATTTCCTTGAGGTCGGGCTTCTCTTCGGCGGTTTCCTCGCGGGTCTGGTCGAGCGCTTGTTCGACGGCCTGTTCAGCCGGCTCGGCCGCCAAGGGGAGCCAGGCGGCAAGCAGGGCGAATATCAAAAGGAGTTTCTTCATTCTCAGGCGCTTTATTGTTGGGTCGTTATCGCATTAAAATTCGGGACCGGGGTAGAGGGCGGTCAGTAGATACACACGGAAACCACGTCGTTGTCGACATCGGCTATGCCACCCTCGACCTCGACTGTGTGGCGCTCGCCGCTGTCGGAGGCGGTGTAGGCGATCGTCCCCTTTACGAGGGTGGAGACTAACGAGGCATGGCGGGGGAGCACCGTGAACTGCCCCAGCTCGCCTGGGAGGGTCACCGAGCGCACTTCCCCTTCAAAGAGGATTTTCTCGGCGGAGATGATTTTCAGTGTCATTGCTTAACGCGCGTTGGTGGTCGGTTTGATAGCCGGTTGTGTTTCTGTGGTGGAATCTCTCGGAGGGGGTGGTTACTTGACCTCGGCGAGCAGCTTCTTGCCCTTCTCGATAGCCTCGTCGATTGTGCCGACGTTGAGGAAGGCCTGTTCGGGATACATGTCCATCTCGCCGGAGAGAATCATCTTGAAGCCGCGGATTGTCTCGCTCAGGGGGACCATCACGCCGGGGAGGCCGGTGAACTGCTCGGCGACGTGGAAGGGCTGGGAGAGGAAGCGCTGCGCGCGGCGGGCGCGGCTCACAACCAGCTTGTCCTCGTCGGAAAGCTCGTCGACGCCGAGGATGGCGATGATGTCCTGGAGCTCGTTGTATTTCTGCAGGAGCTGCTTGACAGCCTGGGCGGTCTCGTAGTGCTCCTGGCCGATGATGTTGGGGTCGACGATTCGCGAGGTGGATTCCAGGGGATCGACGGCGGGGTAGATGCCCAGCTCGGAGATTTTACGGGAAAGCACCGTTGTCGCGTCAAGGAAGCTGAAGGTTGTAGCGGGCGCGGGGTCGGTAAGGTCGTCGGCGGGGACGTAGATGGCCTGTACGGAGGTGATGGAGCCGTTCTTGGTCGAGGTGATGCGCTCCTGGAGGGCACCCATCTCGGAGGCGAGGGTCGGCTGGTAGCCTACAGCGGAGGGCATGCGGCCCAGCAGCGCGGACACCTCGGAACCTGCCTGGGTGAAGCGGAAGATGTTGTCGATGAAGAGGAGGATGTCCTTGCCGCCGCCGTCCTGGTCGCGGAACTGCTCGGCGACGGTGAGGCCGGAGAGGGCGACGCGCAGACGTGCGCCCGGGGGCTCGTTCATCTGGCCGAAGACGAGGGTGGCCTGCGATTCCTTGACCTGTTCCATGTCGACGTCGGCGATGTTCCATTCGCCGCGCTCCATGCCTTCCTCGAACTTCTTGCCGTATTTCATGACGCCGCTCTCGATCATCTCGCGGAGCAGGTCGTTACCCTCGCGGGTACGCTCGCCGACGCCGGTGAATACCGAGAAGCCGTTGTGGCCTTTGGCGATGTTGTTGATCAGCTCCTGGATGAGTACCGTCTTGCCTACACCGGCGCCGCCGAAGAGGCCGATTTTGCCTCCCTTGCTGTAAGGCTCGAGGAAGTCGATCACCTTGATGCCGGTGAAGAGGATTTCGGAGCCGATTGTCAGGTCTTCGAACTCGGGAGCGGGCTGGTGGATCGCGCGGGTGTTGTCGCGGTTGAGTTCGGGCAGGTTGTCGATGGGGTTTCCGATGACGTTGAGCAGACGCCCCTTTACCTGGTCGCCGGTAGGAACCGAAATCGGCTGGCCGAGAGAATCGACGCGGGTTCCGCGCTGGAGGCCGTCGGTACTTTCCATGGCCACGCAGCGCACGGTTTTTTCTCCGACGTGCTGCTCCACTTCGAGAATAAGCTGCGAGCCGTCGGGGCGGTCAACCTTCAGCGCCGTGAAGATGGGGGGAAGGATGTTATCCTTGCCGTCGAAGGTAACGTCGACCACGGGGCCGATAACCTGGGCTATTTTTCCGAAATTGTCGCTCATTTTATTAGGAGTGATTTGTGAGTTTGTTAGCTTTAAGGTATGGAGAGAGGCGGGTCAGGAGGTTCAGTTTGCTCCGAAATACCAGCCCTGGATGACGATGATTACCATCAGCACCAGGTTGACGAGGTTGATCGGGAGGAGGTACTTCCATTCGAGGCTCAGGAGCTGGTCGATACGGAGGCGGGGGTAGGTCCACTTGAACCAGATGATGATGAATGACAGGAGGATGGCCTTGCCGATGAACCATACGACCGAGGGGATGTAGCCCATGATTTCGTTGAAGCCGTCCCATCCGGCGATGCGGAGGGGCATCCAGCCGCCGAAGAACATCAGGGTAGCCACGCCCGAAACGATGAAGAGGTTGAGGTACTCGGCGAGGTAGAAGAATCCGAAGTGGATGCCGGAGTACTCGGTATGGTATCCGGCGGTCAGCTCGCTTTCAGCCTCGGGGAGGTCGAACGGGCCGCGGTTGGTTTCGGCGGTGCCGGCGATCATATAGATTATGAAGGCTATGATGGCGGGGATGTGGGCCTTGAAGATGAACCATCCGTCGGCCTGTGCCTCTACCAGGGAGACGATGTCCATCGTACCGGCGAAGGCTACCATAGTAAGAATCGACAGCCCTACAGAGAGCTCGTAGCTGACCATCTGGGCGCCGGAACGGAGGGCGCCGATGAGGGTGAACTTGTTGTTCGACGACCATCCTGCCAGGAGGATGCCGAGGACGCCGATCGAAGAGCAGGCGATCAGGAAGAAGATTCCGATGTTGAAGTTGATGAGCTGCAGGCCGTTACCCCAGGGAAGCACGGCGAAGCAGAGCATCGACGCGATAATCACCAGGTAGGGGGCCAGGGCGAAGAGGAACTTGTCGACGTGTTTCAGGGAGATAAGCTCCTTGATAAGTATCTTGAACATGTCGGCGCAGCTTTGCAGCAGTCCCCAGTAACCTACGCGGTTGGGACCGAGGCGGCACTGGAAGTAGGCGCAGATTTTACGCTCGTAGAGGATGTAGAACAGCGCCAGCACGGAGTAGGCGAGAAGCAGGACCACGCCTACCAGCACGCACTCGATTGTGGTCGAGAGCCACGAGGGGAGCGCGCTGTTGAGCGCCCCGTCGAACCATTGCGCGAATGAGTTGAAGTTGTCTATCGTGTAGTTACTCATCTTGTTTCAGTGAGCTATGATTGGTTTTGAAGTGTGAGTGGCTTGTATTGGGGCGATGTTCAGCGGTCCATGTCGGGAACGATGTAGTCCATCGAGCCGCCGATGGTGATGAGGTCGGCGATTTTCATCCCGGAAGTGATGTGGTCGACGACGGCGGCCGCGGGGAGCGACGGGGTCGCGAGCTTCAGGCGGAAGGGCTTTGTCGAGCCGTCGCTTTCGATATAGACGCCGAAGAGGCCGCGGCAGCCTTCGACAACCTGGAACCAGTGGCCCTGCGGGAGCTTGAGCACCTTGGGGACCTTGGCGCAGATTTCCCCTTCGTCGGGGAGCATTTCCAGGAGCTGCTCGAGGATGGCGGCGCTCTGCTCTACCTCGTCGAGGCGGTTGTTGAAGCGGGCCATGGAGTCACCCTCCTCGCGCACTACCTGCTCGAATTTCAGTTCGGGGTAGACGGCGTAGGGGTGGGTCTTGCGTACGTCGCACGCCCAGCCGGAGGCGCGGCCCGAGGGGCCGGTGATGGCGTAGGAGATGGCGTCCTCGCGGGAGAGGATTCCGACACCCTCCATGCGGTTCTTGGCGATTACGTTGCCGGTGAATATCTTCTTGTATTCCTTGACGTTGGCGGGGATGGTGTCGAGCAGGGCGCGGATGTCCTTCTTGAGGTCGGGGTCCGGCTCTGCCATTACGCCGCCGATGACGTCGTAGTTGAATGTCATGCGGGCGCCGCAGGTCTTCTCCATGATGTCGAGGATCTGCTCGCGGACGCGCAGGGTGTAGAAGAGCATCGTCGTAGCCCCGAGGTCCATGCAGAAGGTGCCCATGAAGAGGCAGTGGGAGGCGATACGCGACAGCTCGTCGAAAATGACGCGGAGAATCTGCGCGCGGCGGGGAACCTCGATGCCGGCGGCCTTCTCGATGCAGAGGCAGAGGCCGTGGTGGTAGTTGTGGGCCGAGAAATAGTCGAGACGGTCCATGAAGTGGAGCGTCTGCATGTAGGTCAGGTCCTCGCAAAGTTTTTCAACCCCGCGGTGGATGTAGCCCATGTAGACGTCGATTTTCTTGATGGTCTCGCCGTCGACAGCCGTGCGGAAGCGGAGCACGCCGTGGGTCGCGGGGTGCTGTGGGCCTATGTTGACAACGAAGTCGTCCTCGCCGAAGACGCGTACCTCCTCGCGCTTGACCGTTCCGTCGGCCTGGCGGGTGTAGGTCTGGGTGAAGTCGCTCTGGCGCTCGCTGTCGGTCGTCGGGGGATTGAGGGCGGGGTCGGCGTCATAGTCCTTGCGCAGCGGGAATCCCTTCCAGTCGATGCTGAGGAAGAGGCGGCGCATGTCGGGGTTTCCGGCGAACACGATGCCGTAGAAGTCGTAAACCTCGCGCTCGTAGATGCCGGCGATGCGGTAGAGGTCGGCGATCGAGGTAAGGCAGGGGTTGTCGCGGTCCTCGGTCGATACCTTGACGGAGACGAACTCCTTGGTTTTGGTCGAGGTAAGGTAGTAAACGCATCCGAGGGAGGTCACCCAGTCCATGCCGACGATGGTTACCAGGTAGTCAAACGGGGTTTCAGCGTCGTCGCGGAGCGACTTGACCAGTTCGTGGAGCTTGTTGTCGGGGATTTCGACCAGCAGAATCTCCCCCTCGGTCATCTTGGCTTCGGGGAAGGCTTTTGCAATCTTTTCCTGCAGGTTGGCCATATTATGGTGTTGAAGTTTTTAACTTTGTTAGAGGCGTTGTAAGCTGTTGGGGGAATGGAGGGGGCGGGGGTCAGTCGTTGCCTTCGAGTTTCTCAGCCTGCTCGAAGAACTCCTTGCGGCTCTGCTGGCGGTTGACGCCGCCGAAGAAGCGCTCCACCTTGATTTTGCGCGAGAGCTGCATGATGCCGTAAATCATCGCCTCGGGGCGCGGGGGGCATCCGGGGACGTACACGTCGACGGGCACGATGTCCTCAATGCCCTTGGCGACGTGGTACGACTTGCGGAACGGGCCGCCGGAGATGGCGCATCCGCCGCAGGCGATCACGTATTTAGGCTCGGCGAGCTGGTCGTAGAGGCGGCGGAAGACGGGCACCATGCGGTGGACGATCGTGCCGGCGACCATCATGAAGTCGGCCTGGCGGGGCGACGAGCGGGCCACTTCCCAGCCGAAGCGCGCCATGTCGAAGCGCGCTGCCCCGAGCGACACGAACTCGATGCCGCAGCAGCTTGTGGCGAACGTCAGGGGCCACAGCGAGTTGGAGCGCCCCCAGTTGATCAGTTTGTCAAGCGAGCCTACAAGCACGTTCGTGCCGTTCTCTCGCAGCTCCTTGACGAGGTTCTCGATGTATTCGTTGTCCTTCCACGCGTCGTAGGGCATGGACTTGGTGGTAATTTCTTTTACTTCCATTCAAGGGCTCCTTTCCGCCAGGCATACGCGAGCCCGAGCACTAAGATTCCGAAAAATACAGCGACGCTGAGCACACCGTCCCAGCCGAGCCCTTGCAGCTTCACTGCCCAGGGGAAGAGGAAAACGGTCTCAACGTCGAACATGAGGAAGAGGATCGCGAAGAGGTAGTATCCAACGCTGAAGCGGGTCATTGACGCGCCGCGTGTAGGGATGCCGCACTCGTAGGCCTCACCTTTCTGAGGGTTGAAGGAGCGGGGCGAAATCAGCCCGGCGAGCCACAGGGCCAGCGCCACCAGCCCAGCGCCTGTGAGGAGGGCTACTATGGCGAACACTGCGGCATCGATACCAAAGATTCCTAATGAGATCATGTATTATGTATGCAAGAGTGGTTTTTTATGGTTGGTTCCGGCTTCCGTGGCGCCCGGTGGCCGCTTGGGACGGCTGCCCGGGAATGCCGCGTGACCGATAGTCAGGTTTGTCGCAACGGGCTGTCACCCAAACGGATAACGGCGCTATGCCCCTCGCGGCGGAGCATAACAAGCCCATTTTCAGGGCAAAGGTAACAAAAATTTGGCAATCAAGTGTTAAAAATGTTCGCCATTTTTGCCCCCCTGTTGATAAATTCGGGGAGTGGGACCCGAAGGGGAGGCCGCTCGCTTACGCTCGCTCCACAGAACGGGGACACTTTCGCCTGATGGAGGAGGGGGAGAGGGCGGTTGTCCTCTGAGCGTTCAGTCCTGTCGATTACACGGCCGCCTCCCGACGGCCGCACGGGACAGGGAAATGTTCTATTGTATGAATCTTATTGTAAAAAATGTTCGCTCTTTGGATTTATTTTGTAACTTTGGGCGTTACCAATCAATATCTAATTAATCATTATGAAAAGGTGTATTTTTCTTCTGTTAGCGATAGCGGCTGTGTTCGCGTCGTGGGGGGAATCCGTTTCTCTTAAAGACCCCGGTTATTTCAAAACGGCAATCCGGGACGGATACCCGCTGTTTCCCGACAGTCTCGTTTACGACAGCGACACGGAGACGCTACATCTCCCTGCAATGGGGGTGAGCGGGCGCCTGGGTGATTATCCTTTCACGAACCTCAAAAAAATCATATTCGAGGATATCGACTATGTCCCGGGCGGTTTGTTTGTCAATATGGCGAATCTTGAGGAAGTAGTGTTCAACGGGATGATAGGACACTTCGATTGTTCCATGCCGCTCCATTGTCCCAAGCTGCGGAAAATAACGTTTAAGGGGGTCAAGCCGAATTTCCGGTGCATGGATTTAGGGAAAAGTGTTAAATTTGCGTC
>CAJUFH010000031.1 GCA_910585755.1 uncultured Muribaculaceae bacterium
GTTTCACCGGTGCGTTTATGTATTTCGCCACTCTCACCGAAGTGCCGATTATTCAGGGATTGCTTGCTTCCGGCATGGGTAAAGGCCCCGCCCTTGCCCTGCTGCTTGCCGGACCATCACTGTCGCTTCCGAATATGCTTGTCATACGCAGCGTGATGGGTGCGAAGAAGACAATGATATATGTCGCTCTTGTAATTGTCATGGCAACCCTCTCTGGATATTTTTACGGCTTTTTCTTTTAAAAATAATGAATTTATCTCATTCGCAAGCGATGGCCACCGAAGCTGCGCCGAAGCTGATTTATTCATTAAGTAGAGCAAAAATAGCTGGAAATGTTTGGCTGTTCGGTAGAAAAGATGTACCTTTGCGGTCACAAAACAATACAAAACCACTTTTTAATAACAATTAATGGCTACAAAAATCAGATTACAGCGCCATGGTCGTAAGAACTACGCGTTTTATCCTATTGTAATCGCCGATAGCAGGGCACCACGAGATGGTAGATTTATTGAAAGGATAGGTTCTTATAATCCGAACACTAATCCTGCTACAATCACTCTTAATTTCGAACGGGCTTTGTATTGGGTAAATGTGGGCGCGCAGCCCACCGACACCGTCCGCTCCATCCTCTCCAACGAGGGCGTGCTCCTTATGAAGCACCTCCAGGGCGGAGTTAAGAAAGGCGCTTTCGACGAAGCGGAGGCACAGCGCCGCTTCGAGGCCTGGAAGGCCGGCAAGCAGAAGTCAATCGACGCTCTGAAGGCTTCCATGGCTGACAAGAAAGAACTCGCCGCCAAGGAACGTCTCGAAGCTGAAAAGGCTAAGAACGCTGCCAAGGCTGAGGAAGTCGCCAAGAAGAAAGCTGAAATCGCTGCCGCAAAGGCTGCGGAAGAAGCTGCCAAGGCTGCCGCTGAGGCTCCCGCGGAGGAAGCTCCCGCTGCCGAAGAGGCTCCCGCCGCTGAATAAGCAGGTTCTCACCCCTACTTCAGCAACCAGCTACAAACCGTCCGGATTTCTCCGGACGGTTATTTTTTTAATCCTCTTCTGGCACAGCGGCTCGCCTTCGGCTCACTCCACCCGACAGCTCCCATACACCTGACAAACCAACGGCAATAGCAAAATAAGCTGTGTTCGCGGGAAAGACAACCGCCTACAAGGGTCGAAGACCCTGAATGTTAGTAACCCCGCCATAAGCCGCCTGCGGCGATTGGTGGTGGGCCAGGATGCAAAAATTCAGCAAGGTCGAAGATCTCGCACATTGACAGCATATTATTGTGCAAGGTCTTCGACCTTGTTTCCCAAGACATTAGCAAACCCCACCAACCGCCGCATGCGCGGCTTATGGCGGGGTTACTAACATTCAGGGTCTTCGACCCTGTGCGGCCTGTCTTGACTTTGCCTAAAATGGGAAGGTCTTATTTCATACGCTCGAGGTAAGCGCCGTTGCGGGTATCGACGCGAACCTTGTCGCCGATGTTGCAGAAGAGGGGTACGCGGATTTCAGCGCCGGTCTCGACGGTGGCGGGCTTCAGAGTGTTGGTGGCGGTGTCACCCTTGATGCCGGGTTCGGTATAGGTGATTTCAAGAACCACGTTCGCGGGGAGCTCGCAGGTAAGGATGGTCTCGGACTCGGCGTGTACCATCGCTTCCACGATATCCCCTTCCTTGAGGAACTGCACTCCTTCGATGCTTTCGCCGGGGAGGGCGATCTGCTCGAAAGTCTCGGTGTGCATGAAGTTGTAGCCCATGTCATCCTTATAGAGATACTGGTAGGGACGACGCTCGATGCGGACCTCGTTAATCTTCACGCCGGAGTTCCAGGTTTTGTCGAGGATGCGGCCGGTCTTGACATTGCGGAGCTTGGTGCGGACAAAAGCGGGGCCTTTGCCAGGCTTAACGTGAAGGAACTCCACGATGAAGAAATAGTTGCCGTCGATGTCGAGGCACATGCCGTTTTTGAAATCAGCTGTTGTTGCCATAAATTCGTTCTGTATATTTTGTGTTGGATTATTAATCAGCGGTTAGCGCGCTCTGCGCGACCGCGAAGTTAGGAATTTTCCCGCAAACGGCAAAACCGCCGCACCCGATTGCGCGTCTTTGGCATAAATGAATTTGAATTTAGATTGGTAATCTGATAGATTTGGCGTAAATTTGCATTCCTTAATAAGGCGGTTCTCCCCCGGAGGCCGACCGTTAAATAAGCGATACAATTCTGAAAATCCACCCATGGACGATTATAACTTCTCCCCCGACGGGGTTGACTACGACCCCGACCTGCTTATGCCCGACCCTGACCGGAGCGCCGGACGCCGCGCCTACGGCGATTCCGGCCGGTCGAGGACCCACGACTCGGACCGGCTTCGCGAAAGAGAACCTCGGCGCGGGCAAACCAACGACCGCGATAGTGTCCGCGGATACGACCGGCCGGCCCCGGAGCACTCCCAATCCGCAAGGCCCAGAGACCACCGTACGGATGCCGAAACGGCCTCCCGCCCCCGACGCGACGGAGCGACCCAGCAGCGCCAGCGCCCTAAAACCACGTCAAAGCCTGCCGGCGAAAAGAAACCATTCACCAATCCGTTCAAAGGAATCTGGGATTTTTTCTGCGACAAGCGCACCCACGCCGTTGTCGGTGTCGGGCTGATATGCCTGGCGCTATACATAGTTGTCACAGCCATTTCATTTATCCGATACGGAGGCGCCGACCAAAGCGTCGTAACATCCATGGACCTTCCGGAAGTTGCCGCCGGCGGAGCTACGGTAGAGAACCACGGAGGGCCGCTTGGCGCGGCTCTCGCGCAATCGGTTTTCGCGCAAGGTCTCGGTCTTGGCTCGCTCGCCCTGATCGTGTACCTCGTAGTCATCGGCCTCGGACTGATGGGAATCCGCAAATGCTATTTCTGGTCGACCACGTTTAAGGCTCTTTTAGTCGGTATCACCGTCTCAATGGTTCTCGGACTGGCGAGCCTGTGGCTCGGACTTGACGTAAATCTCGGCGGTACCCACGGGCGATATGTCAACCTGCTGATACAAAGCTACGCCGACTGGATCGGGGCCCTGTTGGTCAGCATCCTGCTGATTTCGGCCGTAGTATATGTCTATATCAACGACCTTCTGACGCTGTACAACAAGTACGCGGCAATCCGCAGGGCGCGGCGAGAACGGGCCGAGCAGGAGCGCATAGAAAAAGAGGAGGCTAAGCTCCGGGCAAGAGAGGCGATGGAAAACTCCGAACTGAACTCCGAGCACGAAGCCGAACCTGCCGAGGAAGGCACTCCCAACGACCCGTTTGTAGAGGCAAAGCAGCTCGAAGAGGTAGGGTTTGAGGAATCTCCAGAGGAAACATTCATGGGAAGCGAAGGACCGAGCGCTGTTGACGAAGCCAATCGGAATGATGATTCCGAAGTGTCGGCAGGAATTGATGACGAACCTGTTGAAGCTCAGACTGATGAAACGGACGAAACCGCTGTCCCGACTGATGAAGCAGACGATACGACTAAGACCACCTCGTCAGTGCGTACCGCCGCCATATCCGACCCAGGATTCGCCGTCTATTCAACCGAAATAGAGAAAGCGGAGGTTAAGAACGAGGAGCTGTACGACCCGACAGCGGAACTCTCGCGCTACGTGCCCCCCTCGCTCGAACTTCTCCACGAAGCCAGGCAGAAAGCCAGCTCCGTAGACCGCGAGGAGCAGGAAGAGAACAAGGAGCGCATTACCAAGACCCTGAACGACTACGGCATACAGATTTCCCATATCGACGCGACTGTCGGGCCGACCGTGACGCTGTATGAGATTATTCCAGCCGAAGGGGTCCGCATCGCAAAAATACGCCGCCTCGAGGATGATATCGCGATGAGCCTGTCGGCACTCGGAATCCGCATCATAGCGCCGATTCCCGGCAAGGGCACCATCGGCATCGAGGTCCCGAACAAGGAGCCGCAGGTGGTATCGATGCGCAGCATCCTCGAATCCAAGGCTTACCAGGAGTGCAAGTACAAACTGCCGATGGCGCTCGGCGCGACAATCTCCAACGACGTCTATATCGCTGACCTGGCGAAGATGCCCCACCTCCTTGTCGCAGGCGCCACGGGTATGGGTAAATCCGTCGGACTGAACGCCATAATCGCGTCGCTGCTTTACCGCAAGCACCCGGCGGAACTGAAATTCGTGCTGATAGACCCGAAAATGGTCGAATTCAGCCTGTACAGCGTTCTCGAACGGCATTTCCTTGCCAAACTGCCCGACGAGGAAGACGCAGTCGTCACGGATATGGACAAGGTAGTGCGCACCCTTAACTCGCTCTGCGTCGAGATGGACCAGCGCTACATGCTGCTCCGCGACGCCAACGTGAGGTCTATAACCGAGTACAACGAACGGTTCGTAAAACGCATATTGAACCCGGAGAAGGGGCATCGCTACCTTCCATACATCGTCATGATCGTCGACGAGTTCGCCGACCTTATAATGACTGCCGGCAAACAGGTCGAGACCCCCATCGCGCGTATCGCCCAAAAGGCCCGCGCCGTCGGGATGCATATGATTGTCGCGACCCAGCGCCCGTCGACCAACGTCATCACCGGCATAATCAAGGCGAACTTCCCCGGGCGCATAGCGTTCCGCGTGGCCCAGATGGTTGACTCCAAGACCATCCTCGACCGTTCGGGTGCCAACCAGCTTATCGGCCGCGGCGACATGCTCTTCTCCCACAACGGGTCGATGGACCGCGTGCAGTGCGCCTTCATCGATACGGATGAGGTAGAGGCAATATGCCACCATATCGACTCGCAAGTAGGTTATGAACACGCCTACTATCTGCCCGAACCGATTATGGACGATGGCGACACCGCCGCCGCGGTGAACCTATCGGAAAGGGATTCGTTATTTGAAGAGGCGGCTAAATTCATCATCACCTCCGGCACAGCGTCGACCTCCTCGCTGCAACGCCGCTATTCAATCGGATACAACCGCGCCGGGAAAATAATGGACCAGCTCGAAGCTGCCGGAGTAGTCGGGCCGAGTGTCGGAGGAAAACCCCGCCAGGTGCTGATGGACACAATCGGCCTGGAGCGCGTCCTCCAAACCGACATTTAGTAGAAGTGAATGAAGTGAAAAGTGAAAATCAGGCTTCGCCTGAGTGAAGATAATAGTTAAAGTTAACGAAGTTTCTCCTTCACCTTTCACTCTTCACCTTTCTCTTTAAAAATAGATAATATGCTGAAAAAAATCTCCATATTGCTTGCCCTGTTGACGGCAATGCTGCTCCCCTACCCCGCACGGGCGGCCAAAAGTTCGGCGGCCCAGGTTGTCAACGCGATTTCCAACGTGCTGGCGAAATCGCCGGCCATTGAGGCTAAATTCACCCTGCGCCAACCCGGACAGCCGCTGACAACCGGCTCCGCCGTCATCCAGGGAAAGAAATTCACCCTGAACGTGCCCGCCATGAGGGTTTGGTTCGACGGCAAGACCCAGTGGACGTACTCAAAAGACGCGGCAGAAGTCAACATAACCGAACCTGACGCGGCAGAGCTCGCCGAGACGAATCCGCTGACAATCATCACCTCCAGCGCAAAGGGGTGCAAGGCGCGGCGTCTCGACGCGGCGAAAGGCACCGACCGCGTCGAGCTGACGCCTACCACCAAGGGCTCGTTCACCAAGGCGGTCGTCACATCCGACGCGACCACGAACTTTCTCCGCGAGATAGTCGTTACAATGAATGACGGTTCCAGGGTCATAATCACTTTTGACTCAATGAAGAAAATCGCGAAGAAGCCGGACTCTTATTTCCGCTTCGACAAAAAAGCGGCCCCTTCGGCCCAAATTGTCGACCTCCGCTAACAACTACAACTGATATATGAGCAACAAACCTGTTTCCTGCGTAATCATAGGCGCGGGACCCGCCGGATACACGGCGGCTATCTATGCTTCCAGAGCGAACCTCTCGCCGGTATTGTTTGAAGGCATGCAGCCCGGTGGCCAGCTTACCACAACCACCGAGGTGGAGAACTTCCCCGGGTACCCCAACGGAGTGCAAGGCCCAGAAATGATGGGCCATCTGCGCGAACAGGCGCTCCGCTTCGGAGCCGACATACGGACCAAAGTCGTGTCCGCGGTGGACTTCGACACGCGCCCGTTCAAGATAACGACAGACAGCGGGGAAACCGTCGAGGCCGAAACGGTAATTATTGCCACCGGGGCATCCGCCCGTTATCTCGGACTCCCCGACGAACAGAAATATATGGGCATGGGGGTTTCCGCGTGCGCTACCTGCGACGGATTCTTCTACCGCAACCGCCGTGTCGCTGTCGTCGGAGGTGGCGACACAGCCTGTGAGGAAGCGCTCTATCTTTCCTCCATCGCCAAAGAGGTGTATCTGATCGTGCGCAAATCGTTCCTTCGCGCGTCGAAGGTAATGCAGAACCGTATTGTTGAGGCGAAAAACATCACGGTACTCTACAACACCGTCACCGAGGGGCTTTACGGCGAGGAGGTGCTCGAGGGAGCCAAGCTGGTCGAAAACATCGGCACAGAAACCGAACGCCATTACGAGCTCCCCATAGACGGCTTCTTCCTCGCGATCGGCCATACGCCCAACACTACGCTGTTTGAAGGGAAGCTGGCGCTTGACGAGCAGGGTTACATCGTGGTCAACTCGCCGTCGACCCGCACGAGCGTTCCCGGCGTGTTTGCTGCCGGAGATGTCGCCGACCCGTTCTACCGCCAGGCAATCAATGCCGCGGGCTCAGGCTGCCGCGCCGCCCTCGATGCCGACCGCTTCCTTCAGGAACTACGCTAAGCAATCCGTACAACAACGAAGTGGCGTGCCAAAACCAACTTGGCGCGCCACTTCGTTGTAATATCAAGAAGAATAAGGTCTATACTTGCTGTTTTGGTACAGCCTGCCTTGAGAGTTTCGCAATAGTTTCGGGGGTCAGTACCGTGTGCTTCGTCGAGAAACGAACGTTATTGAGCTGGGCAGCGGAGAGCGGCTTGGCGTCAGCAGGGAGATTCATCGTTTTATCGTTGTCAGCCATGGTTCATTCTTCATTTTGGATTAACGGAGACAGGCGGTTGATTGCTAACAGAACCGTAATATAGGTTGCGCCAAGCACGAAAAACTCCATCCGTAAGGGGAACATATCCCGAAGGAATCCGCCTCCCCAAAAGCAGAAAAAGAGTAGCCAGAGTGTCGCCTGGACGCTGACGCAAAGCGTACACCATTTCTTCGCGCGGAATTTCTGATACCAGATGCTCCAGAACGTGAACGGTAGCGCGCAGACATTACATAAGGCAAGGTAGCCGGTCCATTGCGGAAAAACCAGCAGGCACAGCAAGGAGACCGAGAAATAGGCGAAACCCACCTCGCTCCACTTGAAGATGCCGAAAAACGAGGACGCCTTCATTTCGAGTATGCTGTCGCATCCCCCTTCATCAAGCACCCGGCATACGGCGTCGGCATGCGGATTGTTAATCTTCAGGCTCTTCTGCATAAGCATATATGTCAGATAAAGCCCGACGATGTCAAACAGGGTAAGGAGGATGGTGGAAGCGTGGCGATAGATGCCGTTGCTGATGAAAAGATACAGGAAAAGGAATACGGCTCCTGCCGAAAGGCATATCTTTTTCGCTTTATCGAAGAAATCAGCACGGCGATGTTCCCCGTAGCCAGGCTCCGCGGCACCGGGCAGCTTCTCGAACAGCAGCACCTGACCCGCGAACGCCCCGTTTAGTTCATCGGCTGGCAAAGTCTCGGCAACGCCCTGAGTCAGGTAAGTTATCTTACCATCCTTAATCGACGTGACAATTATCGAACCGTCTTTCGTCGCCGCGAGGAACGGCGTCGGAGCGTCCGCCATCGACCCAAGGCTTCCGACCGAGAACCCGCGGCTTTCGACTCCGTAGGAGCGCAGGAGTTCCACCAGACCGAACCACGATTTAAATGTCATTGACTCGAAGCTCTGCCTGGAGAAACACTGAGTATGGGGGACCCCAAGCTCTTTCAGCAGGTCGTTAAACAGATCAGGCGTGCTCATCCATAAGAAATCTTAAAGAAACGCCTCGACTTTGCCGAGCAGTACCTCTCCGTCGATCTCGCCCGTATGACGCCAGGCGACCTGTCCGTTGTGATATACCAGGAAGGTCGGGATAGACTGCACGTCGACCTTGTCGGCGAGCTGTTTGTTCTCGTCGATGTCGAACTGGTAAACGTCGGCCCGTCCTTCAAGCAGAGCCTTTACCTGGGCCACGACCGGCATCATCTTCTGGCAGTGAGGGCACCAGCTCGCGAAAAATTCCACGAGAACGACCGGCGCGGAGTTGACGAGTTCGGAATAAGCGCTGAATGTTGCCATAATGGGATATGTTTTTAGTTTGAGAATATTTCAGTTATTCATATATTCATACAGGAAACGCCGCAGCCACGCCGAGGGTTGATTCAGGCGCCGTTTTTAAGCTAATTTAAGTTATGCGTAACTTATGCTTTTTATTATCCGAAAAATTGAAAACGGCAAGCTGTTTTTGTTGAAATAATCGCGACAAAAGCCCTGTTGATTTATTTTGACAATTGGAGCGGTTTTGCTAACTTTGCAGTATGAATTTGCTAATCCGACATGTCGAGTATCTGCTTGAGCGCCGCAACTGCGTGGTGCTCCCCGGATTGGGGGCCCTTATCTGCGCGAAAGAGAGCGCCCGCTTTGACCAGCGCCATGTCGGAGTGCTGCTGCCCCCCCGCCGCCGCGTCGCTTTCAACGGCTCGATAACGGCGGATGACGGCATCCTTTGCGCCTCGTTCCGCAGAGGTCTTGGCGTGACTCTCGAAGAGGCGCGTGAACGCGTGGCTTCTGCGGTCGACTCCCTGCGCCAGGCGGTGCTGCTCGACGGGAGCGCGTCGTTCGGTCGGCTCGGTTTTTTCCGCACCACCCCCGAAGGAGCGATCGCGTTCTCAGCGGCAAAAAATTCCCCTGTCAACGCTGCGTTCGCGGGCCTTGGCGGCATCGACATCGACGCGTTAAAGACCGGGGCGCTTCCGGCCTCGGGCGAACAGGAGGCAAAGCGCGTCAGTCAGTCTGAACAGGTTTCCGCGCCCCTCTCCGCTGCCGCTACGCCCCCCAAACAGCCAACGAGCGAAACGGAGTCAGCGTCCCGGCAGGGGGATTCAGGCAAGATTAGGGTGTCTGCCTGGAAGAGGGTTCGCAACGGCGCGGCCGGAGTCGCGGCCTCACTGGCTGTACTCGTCACCCTCACGCTCTTCCTCCTCAACCCTATCAGAATGGCGAACGAGCCTCAGAAAGCATCGATCGCGCCGATTCCCGCGGCTACCCCTTCCGCGACGGTTGACAACACCGACGCCAAGCGACCTCTCAGACGGCTGACCATCGGCCTGCCCGACGGAAACGGCTACGTAGAAGTCGCCCCCGCGGAAATCGCCGAGCGGGAACTCCTCCGCGAAAACTTCGCGGCCAGCGACCCCGCGAACGGCAACAACCCTTCCGTCGCAAGCCAATCGGACCGCTTCTGCGTTATTGTGGCCTCCTTCCCCACTATCTCACAGGCCCGCAGCTATATCGTGTCTTCCCGCCAGGAGGGTCTCCGGATTCTTGAAAAAGATGGCAAATGCCGCGTATATTCGGCAACAGCCCCCACTTACGAGGCCGCAGACGCGCTTCGCAACACTTGCGGAGTTTCCGACGCGTGGGTCTGCCGCCGCTAATTATCTCCCGAATACACCATACCGATGGAAAACTTCCACGAGCTTCTGCTTAACAGGCGTTCGATTCGACGCTACACTTCCGAGCCGGTCAACCCCGACCACGTCAAACTGATTCTTGAAGCGGCTCTAACCTGCCCGACCTCGAAAAGCGGCCGTAGCTGGCACTTCATCGCCGTAGAGGACAAGGACATGCTCCAGCGCCTCGGCGAATGCAAGCCCAGCTACGCGCTCTCTGTGGCAAACGCGCCCCTTGCGGTTGTCGTATGCGCTGATATGACGAAATCCGACGCCTGGATAGAGGACGCGTCTGTAGCGGCAATCGTGATGCAGCTACAGGCCGCGGACCTCGGCCTCGGAAGCTGCTGGGTAGAGGTTCGCGACAGGTACCGCGAAGACGGCACCCCCTCGGAGGAATACGTGCGCGAGCTGTTAGGCATCCCCGAACATTTCGGAGTTGTCGCCATTGTTTCTATCGGCCATAAGGATGAAGACCGCAAGCCTATCAATCCCGAAAAACTGCAATGGGAGAAGGTAAGCGTCGGCCGGTTCAAAAGCCCCGAAGCGGAATCATGAGGGAACGGCCGGCCATACCCAGGGTGTGCGTGATCGGAGCGGGCAATGTGGCCACTCATATGGCCCTCGCCATTTCCAAAACAGTCCGCTTAGCGCAGATATGCTCCAGGAATATCGAACACGCCCGTTCTTTGGCCGCCAAACTTGGCAACGGAGCGACAGCTTCCTCAACCGACGAGCTTCTCCCCGACGCCGACTTCTACATTATAGCGGCCAACGATGACTCAATAGCGGAAATCGCGGCCTCGACGCCACCATATCCTGGCATATGGGCCCATACCTCCGGGAGCGTCCCCGTTTCAGTATTCGAGGGCAAAAAAGACCGTTTCGGCAGTTTCTATCCGCTGCAGACCTTCTCCAAGGATGTCGACGTCGATTTCCGACGCGTTCCGATGTTCATAGAAGGGTCCGACACAGAGACGCGGGACGAGCTGCTGGCACTCGCACGGGGGATTTCGGAATCCGTGGAGCTCGCTGACAGCGCCCGCCGGAAGGCCCTGCATCTCGCGGCAGTGTTCGCCTGCAATTTCGCCAACCTGATGTGGCTTGACGCGGACACGCTGATGCGCCGGGAAGGGCTGACGGTGAACTATCTGACGCCGCTGCTTGAAGTGACACTTCAAAAGCTGCGCGACGCGACGCCGCGCGACGCTATGACCGGTCCGGCCCGTCGAGGCGACCTGGCCGTCATGAGTTCGCAGCTATCCGCCCTCCCGACTGAACTTAAAGACACATACGCGCTGCTGTCGCAGCGAATACTTGACATTTACCATCCCGAACTGCGCCTTCTGCCAAAGGACGATGAATCTTGAAAAAGCACCACTATGAGTAAGATATGCCACGACCTGCGCTCCATAAAGGGTATTGTTTTTGATGTTGACGGCGTGCTGTCCCCCTCCACGATACCGCTTGGCAGCGACGGCGTTCCCCGCCGAATGGTCAACATCAAAGACGGCTACGCCCTGCAGCTTGCCGCGAAGTGCGGCCTCAAACTCGCGATCATATCCGGCGCGGATTCCCCCGGGGTACGGGAGCGGTTCGTCGGACTTGGCATAAAGGACGTTTACATGAAAGCCGGACAGAAGCTCCCGGTCCTCAACCGCTGGATGGAGGAGAACGGACTCATCCCCTCCGAAGTGGCGTATGTCGGGGACGACATTCCCGATATGGAATGTATGAGAGCCGTGGGCCTCGCTGTCGCTCCTGACGACGCGGCTTTTGACATAAAGCGCGTGGCGGGGTATATCTCCCCCGTCAAAGGGGGTTACGGAGTCGCCCGCGACCTTCTCGAAGAAATCCTGAAGGTCAGAGGAGAATGGCTCGACAACGCCAAGGCATTCGGCTGGTAAGGACGGGAGCGAGACCGCGACAGGCAACAAAGAGACCGTATAAAAGAATGGCAAATAGGTTTGACATACTCAACGGCTGGGAACTGCTCCTGGCCTCGGCATCACCCCGGCGCCGCGAGCTGGTAGAGAATCTGCAGCTTTCCTGCGAAATCGCGTCGCCGATAGAGGTTGACGAATCCTATCCGGGGAATATGCGCCCCGAAGAGGTTCCGGCATATCTTTCCCGCAAAAAGGCTCACGCGTATCTCTCCTCGCTGAAGCACAACCAGATTCTGCTGACGGCGGACACCGTGGTAATCAACCGCGGGGAGGTCGTAGGCAAACCCCGGGACCTGAACGACGCGGCGGCGATGTTGCGCCGGCTGTCGGGCCACACGCACAAGGTCGTTACCGGGGTCACATTGGCGACAGTGCGTTCGCAGCACACGTTCGCGGAAGAGACGGAGGTCGAGTTCGCGCCTCTCACCGACCGGGAAATCGCTTACTACGTCGAGAATTTCAGCCCGTTGGACAAAGCCGGAGCTTATGGAATCCAGGAATGGATCGGCTATATCGGCGTGCGGGGAATAAGGGGTGACTTCTATAATGTTATGGGCCTTCCATTAAGGGCGCTCTACGAGCACCTGCTGAAAATCACATCGCGGCCTCCCGTACGGTTGCCCATGGCTGACTTATAAGATTGCCGCCCTCCCTATTACAGCTTGACAGTCAGACTATCCCGATAAAATAGCTATCATTGCGCGGGACCAGCCAAAAGGCTCCGTCGGGTACGATATTAGCCGGCGCGACAATAAGCTTTTTATCGCGGAAGCGTTCTATGCGCTCAGTCAGGCGATGGGCGACAACCCCCATCGTCAGCCTCAGATTCAGCTCGACGCAAGGGGCAAGCATAAACCCTCCGCTATGGTCGCGGCAAATCATCATATCGACTCCGAACTTCCCCCGGTAAGCCTGTCCGACAAGTTCGGTGAGGATATCGCATAATGTTTCCGCCACTCTCCGTAGCAGCTCCCGCGGCACAAATTCGGCAAGCCGACGCTCGATTTCCTCGTCAGGCAGAAGAAGATTTCCGCCGTAAGCGCTCCCGCGGCCGTTAAAAAACAGCGAATAGCCTTCAAAAGCCACATTCCCCGACTCCGATTTAAACAGCATCGCGAAATCAACGACCTTGTCCAGCGCCTTCTCGACCAGTACCGACCCCTGTCGGCGCATCGTGCCTTCGCTACGTCTAAGCAACTCATCAGCAGAAATACCTTCCGAGCATATCACGCCCCTCCCGGTCGACGACCACGGAGCCTTCACATATACAGCGCCCCATTCCTCTATTGCAGCAGCCAAAGCGGCCGGACTGTCTGTTTCTTTCGGCAGAGGGGGAAACACTCCGATCGCGGTGTCGGCCAGCCGGCGGTTGATCGCTACCGAAGAGCGTCGGTGGGAAAGCATGCGGAGGCGGTCCATCCGGCCATACTCTTCCCGTGCGACCGCGCAGCCCCCGTTTTCAAACTGACGCAAAGCGTTGGCGCTCCATCCCCACGGGACCAGTTCGCCGACATCACATCCGCGCGCGTCAGCAACGACTTCCGGCCCGTCGCCGAACAGGTCCCCGGCCTCAGCGCCGAAACGCGCGGATGCCTCAAAATCCCGTTCATCGACAAGCACGCCGTCGCCGGAGTCCCCCAGCCACCATAGCAGCATGGCACCGCGCCGGTGAAGTTCCGCCGCGTTCCTGGGAGGGGTGAACCCAGCCTTGCCCGACGCGAGCGCTATATCGTTTTCCGGATTGAACAAAAAGAGGCGTTTCATAGGCGCGAAATTACTAAAAAAGCGCTAACTTTACATTCCCAAAGTACCAACGAACAGCGAAGCTCCACGATATATGAGTGATGTAATCAAACTGCTCCCCGACTCCGTTGCCAACCAGATTGCCGCAGGCGAGGTTATCCAGCGCCCGGCATCCGTCATAAAGGAACTGGTTGAGAACGCGGTGGACGCGGGCGGAAAGTCAATCAAGATAATACTGCGCGATGCCGGCAAGACTCTGATACAGGTTATCGACGACGGTTGCGGAATGAGCGACACCGACGCCCGCCTGGCCTTCGAGCGACACGCGACATCAAAAATACGGCAGGCTGCCGACCTTTTCGACCTTCACACGATGGGCTTCCGCGGGGAGGCGCTCCCCTCCGTCGCGGCGGTCGCGCAGATAGAGCTGCGCACGATGCGCGAGGGGGAATCCATCGGTACCTACCTGGAGATTTCCGGCTCGAAATTCGAGGGGCAGCACCCGGAAGCGTGCGCACGCGGGACCAATATGATGGTCAAGAACCTGTTTTTCAATGTGCCCGCCCGGCGGAAGTTTCTGAAAAAAGATTCGGTCGAGCTGTCGCACATCATCCACGAGTTCGAGCGGCTGGCCCTCGTCAATCCGTCGCTTGAATTTTTGCTGGTCCATAACGACGTCACCCTCCACCAACTGCTCCCCGGCTCGCTGAAACAGCGGATAGCCGGTCTCTTCGGCAAATCTCTCGAAAAACAGCTTATCCCCGTGGAGACTGACACCCCCCTGGTAAAGATTTCCGGCTTTGTCTCCCTCCCCGAAAACGCCCGCAAACGGAATCCACTGCAATATTTCTTTGTCAACGGGCGCAATATGCGGCACCCGTACTTCCACAAGGCGGTCATGACCTGCTACGAGGACCTGATTCCGGCCGACGTGCAGCCGAACTACTTCCTCAACTTCGAGGTTGACCCGCAGACAATCGACGTCAACATCCACCCGACCAAGAACGAAATCAAGTTTGAGAACGAACAGCCGATCTGGCAGATTCTTGTAGCGGCCATAAAGGAGTGTCTCGGCAAATTCAATGTCGGGCCGGCAATCGACTTCGACGCGCAGGACGCTCCCGACATCCCGGTCTTCAACCCCGACGCGACAGCGGAACACGGTATTGTGACCGACACCTACAACCCGTTCGCCGTCCCCTCGAAGGGTAAAGCGTCCGCTCTCAACAGTGCTTCCGCGGGGGGCTCGGATTCCTGGAAGCGCTCGACGAGCCGCGTCACTTCTGACTGGGACAAACTCTACGAGGGTCTTTCGGCGCAGACCGACGCGCTGCCGACCGCGGACAGCTACAATCCCTTCGCCCAGAACGAAAACGGAGAGGCAGCGGACGACAGCGGGGTCAGCGCGTCTGCCCTGAACGATTTCCTCCCCGACGAGGAGGCTCTGACTTCGGGGGCCGAGCCTATGCGGAACCTCCCGGAAATGGATAGCGCCCCGACAGGAGCCTCCCTGATGCAGATAAGGAACAAGTATATCGTCACCCCTTCGCGCGAAGGACTGCTGCTGGTCGACCGCTACCGGGCCCACATCCGGGTGCTCTACGAGCGTTTCGCCGCGATCGGCGGGGGAAGCCTCGGAGAGACGCAGCGGGTTATCTTCCCCGAAGTGCTGACCCTTACGGCCTCGCAGAACGCCATATTCCTCAGCCTTCAGGAGGAGGTCGCCGCCCTCGGCTTTGACCTCTCGTTTATCGGAGACAATTCCTGGAGCATCAACGGCGTTCCCTCGGCGCTTTCGCAGGGTAATCCGGCCGACGCTCTGCTTGGCATCATAGAGAATGTGACCGAGACAGGCCGCGAGACCGGCGAGGAGCTCCACAAGGCCGTAGCGATGGCAATGGCGCGGTCGGCGGCTATCCGTCCGGGGCAACCCCTTACGCCGGCGGAATGTGAGCGGCTGCTGAGCGACCTCTTCTCTCTGCCTGACCCGCGCTACACGCCGGACGGCCACCCGGTAATGTTCACCCTTTCAATCGAAGAAATAGAACGGCGGCTATGACTATTAATAACCATCCATCGAAACCGGGGCAACGCCTTATAGCCGTCACAGGAGGTATCGGCAGCGGGAAATCAGTAGTCTGTCGTATCCTTTCATATCTCGGCTACCCCGTCTACGACTGCGACAGCCGGGCGAAAGCCCTGATGGCGGCCTCTGAGGAAATCAAGGAGGTATTGCGCGGCAGGATTACCCCTGACGCTGTCAATCCCGACGGGACACTCAACCGGGCAGCGATAGCCGAAGTAGTCTTCTCGAATCCCGACAAGCTCGCGATTCTTGACCGAACCGTGCATGCCGCCGTAAACGCCGACATAGCGGCGTGGCGCGAGACCGCGGGAGGCAGAACGCCGGACGCTGGAACCGCTCTGCTGTTCATCGAGAGCGCGATACCGTTCAAAAGCGGGCTCCATAAGATAGTGGACGACATATGGGAAGTTTCTGCGCCGGAAGAGGTCCGCGTCGCCCGCGCCGTAAAGCGGGACAACGTGTCGGAAGAGGCTGTCCGCAAAAGAATCGCCTCCCAGGCGGCGGAATCCCCGGCGGCTTTCGCCACCGCCAATCCCTCGACGGCACCCTCCTACCGCACCATCCTCAACGACGGCACCTCCCCCCTCCTCCCGCAAATCCTCACCCTCATCGAGGCAACCCGATAACCTCCCCGCCGCTGCCCACCTTGTCCACTCTGCCCACCTTGCCCACGGGGTGGGCAGTGTGGGCAGAGTGGGCACCCGAATACGATCCCTGTGTAGGGACGCGGCGTGCCGCATATGATTAACCTATTATGGTAAAACACACATATATACCACGCATATAAAAACCATACGCGTATTATAAATCCGCTGTAATCCTTGTAATTATCCCCCGCTTAATAATCCTCCATTTACGCGGCACGCCGCGTCCCTACACAAATCCGTCGCTACGGCAGTCGCGAGCGGCGGAGCCGCGGTGTGATTGTAGCCCCAGGTCGAGCGTCGGAGACGCGATGGCCTGGGGTGTAGGCGAACGAGCGACGGGGGCATCGGAGATGTCCGTTAATTATCTATAAACCATATCTATCATAATTATACGACCTCTCCGAGGACGTTTCCCTAATCCCCGACTAACCCCAGGCCTTCGCGTCTGCGACGCTCGACCCGGGGCTACAATCGCACCGCGGCTTCGCCGCTTACCCTATACGCCCTTCCATTATTCGCTGTCCGCCACCTTGCCCACTCTGCCCACCTTGCCCACGGGGTGGGCAGTGTGGGCAAGGTGGACACCGTGGACACCGTGGACAGTGTGGACACCGTGGACACCGTGGACAGAGTGGGCAGGACGCCCAGGGTCGAAGACCCTTGATGTTAGTAACCCCGCCATAAGCCGCCTCCGGCGGCGGTTGGTGGGGTTTGCTAATGCCCTTGGGGAGGGACAAGGTCGAAGACCTTGCACAATACCAACGAGTTATGTAGTGCAAGATCTTCGACCTTGCTACATTTATTCATACTTACATACCCCACCAACCGCCGCATACGCGGCTTATGGCGGGGTTACTAACATCAAGGGTCTTCGACCCTATACGCCTTATACGGCACTGCCCACGCTGCCCACTTTGTCCACTCTGTCCACTCTGCCCACGGGGTGGGCAAGGTGGGCAGAGTGGGCAGCCGCGGAGGGATTGTCGCGGATAGCGATAATAAAAAGCAGGTGGTATGCCGGGACGGGCAAACCACCTGCTGAAATCGTTATGGTCTTCGGTCAAGCCTTGGCTTCGGAGTCGGCCTTTTCGGCGGCTTCGGCTGCCTGGTCCTCGGCGATTTCCTCGTTCTTGAAGTCGGTCACGCCGGCGGCTATGAGCTGGTTGTACCAGGAGAACAGTTTGCGGATGTCGGTCGTATAGACGCGGTCCTCGTCATATTCAGGGAGGATTGTCTTGAAGTAGGCGCGTACGGCGTTGTCGTCGCCGAGAGCCTTAACGTCGACAGGCTGCCCGTTGTTGGCTTCTTTGACTTTTTCCAGGACTTCGCCGAGAGGCATATCCTCGTCAGTTGTATAGATGGAGATGTCGCCAAGAGAAACGACCTTGTCGCGAGCATAGGCCGGCATACGCTTGCCGTTGATGAGGCTTTCAACAATGAGCATGTTCTTGCCGTTGGAAACAAGCCGGTAAAGCCCCGGTTTGCCCGAAATCGATAAAATCTTTTTAAGCATATTAGTTGTGTTTGATCTGTCAGATATAACAATCGAAGCACAAAGTTAGTTAACTATCCCCTCCCGCGCAAACCTTGCGGCCATTATTTCGGCATACGGCGGAATTTGCTTAATTTCGCGCAATATCAAATAACGAACATCTTATGGGCACTGTCAGCGACGACATACAGGCACGCATGAGAGCCATGGGCAGCGAGGCCCAGGCGGCTCATCTAAGCCGTTTTTTCAAAACCGGGAAGGGGGAATACGGGGAGGGTGACCGCTTCCTCGGGATAAAGGTCCCCGAGACGAGGCTGCTGGTGAAGGAATTTCGCAAGCGGGCGGCGTTGGACGATATTGAAAACCTGACGCGTTCCCCCTGGCACGAGGCGCGGCTCGCCGGGTTCCTGCTCCTCATCGAGCTTTTCAAGAAAGCCAAGGACCGGCGACAGATTGTCGATTACTATCTTTCGGTCATAGAGCGGGGAAACAACTGGGACCTCGTCGACCTGGTAGCGCCCAAGATTCTCGGAGAATGGCTGCTGGACCATCCTGAAGAGCGCGGCGTCCTTTACGAGTTAGCCGCGATGGACGGGTACCTATGGCACCAGCGTGTCGCCGTTGTCTCCTGCTGGACGATTATCCGGGCTGGAGACTACGACGACACGATGCGACTGTCGGAGCTGCTGATGAACCATCGGCACGACCTCATCCACAAAGCGACGGGCTGGATGCTCCGGGAAGTCGGCAAGCGAGGGGGAATCGGGCTGTTGCGCGCATTCCTCGACGCTCACGCTGCCGAAATGCCGCGCACTATGCTTCGCTATTCGATTGAGAAACTCCCCGACGAAGAGCGGAAATATTATATGTCGCTCGGCAAGTAAAGCTTATCTCGGCTCCTCAAATAGCTATTCACCAATGGTTATAGTGGACGCTTTCGGGATTCCACTTGTCTTTGGGCTGGTGGTCGGGATTCTCGGGATGGCCGATAGTGATAACGTTAAGGGGCATTACGGAATCCGGCAAGCCCAATACCTGTTTCACGCTCGGAATCCGCTCAGGATTGGGATAGACGCCGCACCATACCGCTCCGAGGCCGTAGGCATGGGCGGCAAGCAGGATGTTTTCCGACGCGGCCGAGCAGTCCTGGATCCAGTATGCCTGGTTCTCCCCTTCGAGCGCCTTTTCCATGTCGCCGCATACAACAATCGCGGCTCCCGCCTTTTTGAGGTGGGCGTAGGGATGAACTGCGTCAAGGCTGTCGAGCACCGCCCTGTCGGTCACCACTACGAAGGCCCACGGCTGCGCGTTGACCGCCGTCGGGGCGGCCATACCCGCCTTCACGAGCGTTTCGAGGGTGTCGCGCCCGATTGCCTCACCCGTGTACTGACGGATGCTGGTACGGGTCATTATGTTTTCAATCACATCCTTGGCGGTATCACTTGCCGCCTCGGGATTTTTCTGCGAGCAGGAAGAAATAGCCATAAGCATCATCGCCGAAACTCCGGCTGCTAAAATTGTCCTTATTTTCATGTCTTTTCTGATGAAGTTCCCGCAAAGTTAGGAAATTCATTCTTATTGCAAACGTTTTGTCGTTTCTTTTTGTTTGGAGCAACCTTGTCGGGCCGAGGGTTGTTTAGATAAGAAAAACGACTACCTATGGCAACTATCCAGATCAAACGGGCCTACGACCCCGCGGAACCGACCGACGGATTCCGAGTATATGTCGACAAGCTGTGGCCCAGGGGGCTTTCCCACGAGACATTCCATTATGACCTTTGGGATAAGGAAATCGCCCCGTCGACGGAACTCCGGGAATGGTTTCACGCCGACCCGGAAAACCGCTGGGACGAGTTCGCGCGGCGCTACCGGGAAGAGCTGAACGCAAACCCCGGCTTCGCCTCCCTGAAAGACGCAGTCAAGGGGAAGCGCACGGTCACACTATTATACTCCTCGCACGACACGGAACGCAACAACGCCGTCGTGTTAAGGGACGCTCTCGCTGCCTGACTATTTTTATATTGCCGGGGCCAGCCGAAAGCAGTAAATTCGCGGTTGATTCGCGGAAACTGACCGCGACAACCATCAGACACAGACAATGAAACTCAAAGGATATTTACTGGCTGCGCTCGCCGCCGCTGCATATGGCACAAATCCGGCTTTCGCCGTCCCGCTATACGCCGAGGGGATGAACCCTAACTCAGTACTGCTTTTCCGCTACATACTCGGGATGCCGCTCCTGGCGATTCTCGTTTACAGCCGGGGCCATTCGCTGCGCCTGTCAAGACAAGAGGTCGGGCCGGTGTTCCTGCTCGGCCTCCTGATGGCGCTCTCCTCGTTAGGATTGTTCGAGAGCTACAAATATATCAATGCCGGGGTGGCGTCGACCCTCCTGTTCGTTTATCCGATAATGGTCGCGGTAATGATGATACTGTTTTTCCGTGAGAAACTGAAGATAACGACCATACTGTGCCTCTTGCTGATGGGGGGCGGCCTGATTCTGCTCACGAAGGCTGACGCGGGGAGCCAGATCAGCCTGTACGGCGTATTGCTCGTGATGGTGTCGTCGCTGACCTACGCACTGTACATCGTTATCGTCAACGTCAACCGCCACATACGGTCGATTCCGACAACCAAGCTGCTGTTTTACCTCCTGGGGTTCGGGTCATTGCTGTTTATCGCCATGATTCCGGCCGGTTCGCCCCTGACGGTGCCCCCGACCGGAACCGCGTGGCTGAATGTCTTCGCGCTGGCCCTGATTCCGACCGTTGTCTCGCTGGCCTGCACGACAATCGCCATACAGACAATCGGCTCAACGCCGACAGCGATTTTCGGCGCGCTCGAGCCGGTAACCGCCGTTGTTCTGAGCGTGGTCTGCCTCGGTCAGACGCTGACCGGCCGGGAGCTCGCCGGAGGTGTGCTGATCGTCATAGCCACCACCCTGGTCATAGCGGACAGCTCTGTCGAAAAGGCCATACTCCACGTCCGCAAAATGTTTCCCCGCCGCAGGCGTCACTGATTCAGCGAGTCAAGTATCATCGCGTTGGCCCGGTCGACAGACGATGTGTCGAACTGGGCGAGATATATCCGCGTCGTGCATTCCGAATCGTGTCCCATCCCCTTGCTGATAACGCTCAGCGGCACCCCCTTCGCCAAAGCCGCCGACGCCCAGCTATGGCGCGCGGAATACAATGTAAGCGGGATGCTTAGCCCCGCCATTCTCCCTATCGTCTTTAGCGAACGGTTGATATTGTACGCCGCGTTGCGGTAGACGCACCGCTCGTCGCATCCCTCGCGTCGGATAATCGGCAACAGATACTCCGTCTGGTTGGGAGGATACTTGTCGACCGCCCGCTGCATCTGCGGGGTCCACTCGATCTGCAGCCGCTGCCCGGTCTTGCGGCGCCGGTATTCCAGCCTTCCGTCACGGAGGTCGCTTTTGCGTAAAAACGCCATATCGACAAAGCTCATTCCCCGTAGGCTGAAACTGAGGATGAACATATCTCGGGCATAGTCGAGGGCGGGCCTGGCCGTCAAATCCAGAGATGCGATACGGCTTACCGCTTCGAGAGGAATCGCACGCTTGGCCGTGCTGCCGATTCCCGTATAGGCGTGGCGGAACGGGCGGCGGTTCTCAACAACCGCCTCCGCGTCGAGCGCCCGGTTGTAGATCGCCCTCAGCACCCGGTTGTAAAACGACACCGTATTACTTGTGACCCCTCGGCTTTTCAGCCAGTGGTTGTATTCGTCAATATCATCCGCCGTGAGCCAGTCGATTCTCGGTTCGCGACTGCTCCCGGTCGACTGCCAGTAGTGGCTGAAACTCGCTACCGCCGCCTGGTATGTCTCGGCTGTCCGTATCCGGCCCTGCTGCCGTAGCCTCGAGATGGCGGATGATGCGAACCCTTTCAGGCGCAGGGCCTCGTCAATCCGCCGGAACTCTGCCGACACGTCCTCCACGGAATAGGGTGTCGGCCTCATCCCCATCCAGGAGTCGATACGCCGCAGCAGTTCGAGGTCGAGGCTGATTCCTACTGAAACGCGGCGTAAAGCGTCTCTTTTGGGCCCGGCGGAACGGAGGCAAAGCCATTCTTCACCCGTCAGCCTGTAGCCGGAAGCGATTCGGGCCACCCTGCGCCTGTGGACAATCTGGTAATACACACTCCCGTAGCCGCTCCGAACCGCCTCGTCGCCGCTGCCTGCCTGTTTTTCTACGGCTGAACGCCTGAATTTTACTGAGATAGTTGTCATATGTGTCGCGTAAAGGTTTTTTACGCCAATATACGCGATATTGCTGAAACCGCTCAGGAACGCTTGCGGTAGGAAACGGCGGCGGTAAGGAAAAACAGAGCCGCGTATCCGGCAAGAGCGAGATACTGCGACATGACATCGGCAGCCGACGCTCCTTTCAGATAGACCGACCGCATAATCTCGTTGAAGTAACGGGGCGGTACGGCATATGTGAGGCACTGCGCCCACCGGGGCATCGAATCGATAGGCGTGAACAGCCCCCCCATAAGCTGGAATATCATTATGCACGCGAACATGACGAAAATACTCTGAAGCATGGTCGACGAGCTGTTGGCAATCGTGACTCCGAGCCCGGACATCACCAGGCTGAACAGAATCGCAGCAAGGTAGACCAGGCCGATATTTCCGGCGGGTACCAGGCCGTACACGCCCCACCCTATCAGCATCCCGACTGTCACGACGATAAGCCCCACGACCCAGAACGGCAGCAGCTTGGAAAGCACGAATGTGAACTTGCCGACGGGAGTGACGTTCATAGCCTCGATTGTCCCCGACTCTTTCTCGCTTACAAGGTTGAGGGTCGGGATGAACCCGCAAATGATTATGAGCAGCACGACCATCAGCGCCGGAATCATATAGTTACGGAAATCAAGGGTAGGGTTATACAGGTTCACTATGCTTGCGACGTCCGCATGCGGTTCGATTCCGCTCTCCGCTATCCAGCCGTTTATGGTGGATATTGCCGAAGTTCCGACATACTGGCCCCCGAGCATCCCCTTGGTGGAATTGACCCCGTTGGACCTCAGGTCGAGTTTCGGGGCGGCGGTCCGCAGATTCCCGGCGAAATCGGCCGGTATGGTCAGCAGCACGTCTATTCCGCCGTTCTCCATCAACGCCATACCCTCCCGAAAGCTCGCAGGCATCGCCGTGACTTCAAGCGACTCAACAGCGTCAATGTCAGCCACTATGCGCCTGGAAAGCAAACTCCTGTCATTGTCAACGACAGCGATACTGACGTTCTTCACGTCAAGATTCGCGACAAGAGGCAGTATCAGCATAACCATGACCGGCATCGCGAACACAAGTTTGGGGATGAAGGGATTACGCTTCATCAACAACACTTCCTTTTTGAGCAATGCCCCTAATATACTGAATTTCATATCATATCAGGATTTGCGGTTTGACTTTCTGACAGCCGCGACGAGAAGCAGCGCGGTCATTGCCGCCAGTATCGCGACCTCCTGCAGGATTTCGGCAATCCCGACCTGCTGTATCATAAGTTTGCGCATAGCGGAGATATACCACCGCGCCGGGATTACGGACGACAGCCATTGGAGAATGACCGGCATATTCTCAATCGGGAATATCATGCCGGAAAGCATTATGACGGGGAGCATGAACAACACCGCCGAGACTATCAGGGCCGACAACTGCGTGTCAACCAACGCTGACACGAGCAGCCCGACGGACAGCGAAAGCACTATATACAACAGCGACAGAGCTATGACCAACCCGACAGACGCCGAAAAGGGTATTTCGAGGAGCGTGTACGCGACGACGAGCATTATGGCGAGAATAACGCAGGAGAGCAGGAAATAAGGCACTAACTTCCCGAAAATAATCGAGCGCGGGCGCACGGGGGATACAAGCAGCAGGTCCATAGTGCCGTTCTCTTTCTCGCTGACAATCGACACGGAGGTCATTATCGCGCATATAAGTATGAAAATCATCCCCATGATTCCCGGCACGAAATTATAGGCGCTTTTCAGTTGCGGGTTGTACAAGGTCGTTGTCAATACGGGGGAATCGGCGCTCCCGGCCATCATTCCCTGGAGGTAGGCGGCGGCTGAACGCCCGACAATCGGGTTCGCGGCGTCAACGACTATCTGACGTTCGAGAATCCCCTTGTCCTGCCTCATTACCAGGGCGGCGTCGGCGTCTCCCCTCCGTATCACAGCCTCGGCCTCGGTCGCCGGGACTATCCCGGAGAACGAAAGATACTCGTTGGCCCTCAACTGGTCGATAACCTCCCTCGTCTGGTCGGAGTGTCCGTCGAGAGCCACCACCACACGGACATTGTTTACCTCCGTTGAGATAGCGAAACCGAAGAGAAGGAGCAACGCCAGCGGCATAAGCAGGGTTATAAGCATCGTGCGCCTGTCGCGCAGGATATGCAGCGCCTCTTTATTTACAAGCGATAAAAATATACCCATGTCAGTCTGTCCTTTGAGCTTCTTTTGCCACTATTCTGAATACCTCGTCCATAGTCTCAGCGCCATAACGGGCTTTTAAGTTACGTGGAGAGTCGAGAGCTTTGACCCGACCGTCGACCATGATTGAGACGCGGTCGCAATATTCGGCCTCGTCGAGGTAATGGGTCGTCACGAAGACTGTCATCCCGTCGGAAGCCGCCTTATATATCAGTTCCCAGAATTTGCGACGCGTAACAGGGTCAACGCCCCCGGTCGGCTCGTCAAGGAACACGATTTCAGGCCGGTGTATGGTCGCGGCCGCGAAAGCGAGTTTCTGTTTCCATCCAACAGGGAGGCTGCCGACAAGGGAATCTTTCATCGGCTCCATTCCGAGCCACCGGTAAAGCTCCGCTGACCGTATGGAAAATTCTTTGGAACCGAGGCCGTAAATGGTGGCGAAAAGGCGCAGATTCTCGGTAACGGTCAGGCAGGTGTAGAGCGAGAACCGCTGGCTCATATAACCGATACGGCGCTTGATTCCCTCGTAATCGGAAGCGATGTCACATCCGGCGACAACGCCCTCTCCCGCCGTGGGACGGCTCAGACCGCAAAGCATACGCATCGCGGTCGTTTTTCCCGCGCCATTGGCTCCGAGAAAGCCGAAAATCTCTCCACGGCCTACCTCGAAGGATATTCCGTCGACCGCGGTAAAGTCGCCGAACCGCTTCGTAAGTCCCCTGACAGCAATCACTGGCTCATTGTTTTTCATCGCGGGTCAATTTTATAAACAGGTCCTCAATATCCCCCTTGGCGGGATAGATTCTCGCATCGCCAATCCCCTCGGCGGCAAGACGACGCACGGCCTCCGCCGGGTTAAACGACGGCTCCGCGACAATATGGAGCGTAGCGCCGAAAGTATAGCAGTCCCTGATTCCGGGATATTGCCTGAGGGCTGTCAGTAGTCGGAACATATCGGATGCCTCGGCATTGTAGAGATTCTCCCCGATTCCGGCCACAAGTTTACGAGGGGTATCGGTCACAAGAATCTTCCCCCTGTCAATCATGGCGACTCGCTCGCATCGGGCAGCCTCGTCCATATAGGAGGTAGAGACAAGTATCGT
Organism: uncultured Muribaculaceae bacterium; assembly: GCA_910585755.1. Classification (GTDB taxonomy): domain Bacteria; phylum Bacteroidota; class Bacteroidia; order Bacteroidales; family Muribaculaceae; genus UBA7173. The sequence goes on from CAJUFH010000031.1 coordinate 25,203, forward strand.
AATACCGCTCGATTTCAGTCCGGCAAGCATATCCCAGAATTCCGAACGGCTGACCGCGTCGACCCCGGTCGTAGGCTCGTCGAGCAGCAGTACCGACGGGCGATGAATCAGAGCGCAACTCAGCGCCAGCTTCTGTTTCATGCCCCCCGAGAGCGCCCCGGCCATCCTGTCGGGAAATTTGGCGAGCTGGGCGAAAACGGGCGCTATCAGCGGATAGCTCTCTTTGACCGAAACGCCGAAGAGGGTCGCGAAGAAACGCAGATTCTCCATGACGGTCATATCGGGGTAAAGGGAGAAACGCTCGGGCATATACCCCACCAAAGTACGGATTTTACAATACTCACGGCCGGTGTCAAGTCCGCAGACCTCCGCCCTGCCGCTGTCGGGAGCGGCGAGCGTAGCGAGAATGCGGTAAAGCGAGCTTTTCCCGGCTCCGTCAGGCCCAATCAGCCCGAACAGCTCCCCCTCCCCGACCGACAGACTAATCCCGTCGAGGGCTTTCACTTGGCTGTAGCTCTTGACCAGGTCGCGGACTTCAATCGCGGATTTCATAGACGTACTTCTCCGTATTGGCCGAGTTTGAGCCGACCGTCGTTTCTGACAGTCACTTTCGCGGCATACACAAGGTTGGAGCGGGTGTCGGAAGTCTGAATGGATTTGGGCGTAAACTCGCTCTCATCCGCTATCCAACTGATTGTGCCGGGATATTCGATAAGTTTGTCCCCGCCAAAATCCGCGATTACCGTGACCTCCTGGCCCAGTCGTATGTCAGCGAGCTGCGAAGCGGTGAAATAAGCCCGCAGAGATATTTTCGAGAGGTCGGCCATTTTCACAAGGGGCTTGCCTGGAGAGGTATATTCCCCCTGTTCGGCGTATTTGGAGAGAATTGTCCCGCTGATGGGAGCCTCCACAGTGCTTTTAACAATCTGCTCCACAATCTGCTCGCGCTGGTAATTAAGCGCCTTGGCGTTGCCGGAAACGGAACTTCTGTTTTTCCCGAGCGTTGAGAGCAGGGCGTCGAGCTGTCCGCGCAGCGAGCGGAGCAGCGCCTCGGCATCGTCGAGCTGCTTTTGCGTGGTCGCTCCGTCGGCAATCAGCCGCTTGAAGCGAGCCACCTCCCCTTCCTGGTGCGCGATCTGCGTTCGCAACGAGGCCGCCTGGGCGGCAATATCCGGCGACGTGGATTCCGCCGCCTCCTGCTGGCTTCGCAACTGGTCGCGCTGGAGGGTCAGCAGCGTGGTGTCAATCACAGCGATTACAGCGCCCCGGGAGATACTGTCCCCCTCCTCGACCGGCATTGAGACAATCTTGCCGGGAGTTTCCGCGGATACCGTGACGGTCGTTGCCTCGAAGATTCCCGTGGCGTCATAATCGTTTTTCTGAGAGCACGCCGCGAGCAACAACAGGGCGGCGCTGAGATATGGGGTTTTCATTTGTTTAGGGTTAGTTTTAGATTGCATATGTTCTGGAGGAGCTGGATTTCGTGGTATGCGGCGGAAAGCCGTGCCTGCCCCTCGTCTGTTATCTTGGCCAGCAGCGCGGTGGTATCGATAATCCCGTTGGCAAGCTGCGATTCAGCCGCCTTGCGTATATTCGCCCTCAGCTCTATTATCCGCCCGTCGTCCTCTACCACCTTGCGCATGGTAGCTATTTTCGCCCGGTCGGCTTCGCTTTTGAGGCGGTTGTTAAGCAGGAACGTCTCCCGTTCGGCCGCGATGTTCCCGTCCGCGACGGCGATACGGCTCTCGTTGTTCCTTCTGGTGTAGAACGGGTCGATATTCCAGGTGACCTTTATGCCGGCGAGGAGGTTGAACGACGGGTCCCGGCTCATCATGCTCTTGAAATAATCAATGCCGGGATAGCCGTAATATCCCTGCGCGAACAAGCCGAACCGGGGCATTAGAGCGGCGCCGACCGATTCTCTTTGCGCCTCGTTAAGCGCCTCTCCGGCATCAAACATCCGCTGCTCCGGCCTGTCGGGCATAAGGTCGAGCGGCTCCTCCGGGGAGGGCTTCACCAGTTCTTCCGCATTGACCGGCTCTCCGATATAGATTTCGAGCAGCCGCGTATAACTGTCTATCGCGCAGGTTGCCTCGGTCTGGCGTTGCTCAGTGGAGAGAATCTGCGCCTCGACCATCTCGACATCGCTACGCATGGCGGTGCCGTTGGAGTACATGGAAGAGAGCTTGTCTCGATTGGAAGCCAGAAGCGACAGAGTCAGCCTGTTCTGCGCCAACTGCTCCCGGGTCAGGAGTATGCCGAAGTACAGGTCTTCGACTTTCTGCCGTATGGCGTATAACTCCACATCGAGCGCAGCTCGTGACCGGGCCGTACGCGCCCTCTCGATATTCCGCTTTGATTTCGACACGCCGCCGTCCCAAATTGTCTGTGACAGCTCGACGCCGGCTTTCCACTGAATCTTTGACAGCCCCTCGACATTCGACCCCATTTGGTCGAGCACCCCGCTCAAAGCGTCGGGAAACGCCGGCACGACATTCTGAGCGGTGGCCTGGGCGTAAAGGCTGATCGAAGGGAGCCACGCCTTGTTGATATCCGATAACGAAAGTCGCTCCGACTGTTCCGTGAGGCGGTATTTTTTCAGAAGCGGGTAATTGTCCAGAGCCATCCTGACACACTCTTCCAAGGTAAGAGGTTCCGCCGAAACGGACACCCCCGCCGACACCGCCAGAAGTGAAAGGAAAACCCTCTTGATTAGTTTAACCATATCTGTTAAGGTTTTAGTTTTCTCATAATGGTATCCACATTCTCCCGCTTGCGGACCGCGAGGAATCGTTCGGAATCCATCGCGAGGTCGCCCAACAGCGGCCCCGAAATCGGAGACGCCATAAAGGAGAATATGTTCAGGGAGATTATGTCGAGGATGAGCATACGGGCATCCACACGGCGGCATTCCCTGCGAGAGGCGTACTCGTCGATCTGCTTCTGCAGCGAATCGACCACGAGGGGCGCGTGGGTCTGGAGGAGATTCAGCATCGGCACCATTCTTTCCGGCTGGCCGAAAACCTCTCCGACGAGGAAGCGGGGAAGGTCGGGGTTCGCGGCTATAAAGTCAAGATGCCCTTCTATCGTCATCCTTATCTTGTCAAACAACGGCAGGCGGGGATCCCCTACGGAGGCGAGCATAATATCCCGCAGCAACCCGACTTTTCTCGAAAGTATGCGCTCGAAGAGCTTGTCTTTCGTCCTGAAATAGTAATGCAGCATCGCGTGGGTAACCCCCGCGGCCTCCGCGATTGCGACCGTCCTTGCCCCTGCGTATCCCTTTCGCAGAAATTCCCGTTCGGCGGCTTCAAGTATCAGGTCTTCTGTCGAAGGCTTGTTTTCATCATTCGGAGTCTCTACTTTCATGGCTGAACTTGGTTTCATACGCCAGACCGACCTTTATTCGCCGGTTGTCCAAAAACGAACGGCATAGTTAATAATTATGATTAACAATTTTGTTGGCGCAAAGTAAATAACAATTTCCCGATACACCAAATGTTGCCGGAAAAAAATGAAATGAACTGCGAAATTACCGACTTCAATTTTGTCACGACATAAATAAACAGCCTCTTCCAAGGCATATAAGCCGCGTTTTTCGTAAATTCGCGTTTAATAAGCCACAAAACGCGTTTTCGATATGACATTCAAATATTGCCCTGACTGCGGGGCGCTTCTTTCATCAAGGGTCTTAGGCGACGAAGGGGCCGTGCCCTGGTGCGACAGTTGCGGTAAGCCCTGGTTCCCCGTATTCCCTGTGGCGGTCATATGCCTTGTGAGGAACGAGGAGGGAGAGGTACTGCTTCTGCGGCAGAACTACATCTCGGAAGTGTACCGTAATCTTGTCTCGGGCTATGTGACGCCCGGCGAGCGGTGCGAGGAAGCCGCCCGACGCGAAGTCGAAGAGGAAACCGGTCTGCGACCGACAGCAATCGAAATCAAGGGGACATGGTGGTTCGAGAAGAAACAAATGATGATGGTCGGCTTTTTCGTTGACGTCGAGAAAGCCCCCCTGCGGCTCTCCGTCGAGGTAGACGGCGCATCGTGGCACACGCCGGAAGAGGCTCTCGGCCTCGTGCACCCCCACTCCTACAGCGTGTCGCGCATCCTTACGGAAATGCATCTCAACACTTGTAAACCAAAAATATAATGGATATACTTAACAACCTTGGCCGAGCCGTTCTCGCAGGAATCTGCATCTCAATCGGCGGAATCGTCTACCTCAAAGTCGGAGGTGTCGCCGGAGCCGTGCTGTTCGCCTTCGGACTGCTGGCCGTAGTCACATTGCAGCTCAACCTCTTCACCGGCAAATCACAGTTCGTGTGGGGCGCCGACCTCCGCGGATATTCGTGGCTCCTCGTCATGCTTGCCGGGAACTTCGCGGGGTGCCTTCTGACGGCGCTGGCCGTCTACACTCCGGCGCTTTCCGAATCCGCTTCGTCGATTATCGAGACGCGCCTCGCCGCGGGGCCGCTACGTTGCGGAGTGCTCGCCGTCGGCTGCGGGTTCATCATGACTACCGCTGTCCGCGGGGCAGCGGCAGGCAACTGGTGGGCGCTCCTCTTCGGCGTTCCAGCCTTCATCATATGCGGGTTTCCCCACTGCGTCGCGGACGCGTTCTATATTTCCGCGTCGCTGCTCAACCCGGCGTTCGCCCAGACCCACGACGTGGCGCTGATTCTCCCCTTCTACGGAGCCGCCGTTCTCGGCAACTTCCTCGGATGCAACCTTTACCGTCTGGCATTGCCAGGGGCCCCCTCCCCTTTCCCCGCGGAGGCGAAAAATTCAACCGCTCAGGGCGCGGATGCTGAAAAATCGGCTTAAAATACTCCGTTTGCCATTTTTTAATTAACTTTGCAGGGATGGACCAACTGATTCACATCGTAACGAGCGGACTCCTCATCGGCATTTTCATATCGGCGCCGATGGGACCGGTCGGTATGCTCGTGATTCAGCGGACCCTGAACAAAGGGAGGCTCCCCGCACTTTTCACCGGAATCGGAGCCGCGGTCTCCGACCTTACCTACGCCCTGCTGACTGGGTTCGGCATGTCGTTCGTCACCGACCTGGTCACCCGCAACCAGCTCATGCTGCAGATTCTCGGCTCGCTGGTACTCATAGCGTTCGCCTTCTACCTTTTCAAAAAGAACCCGGCGGGGACATTGAAAAAGCCCGACCGTGGGCCCGACAATTACTGGAAAGACTTCCTTACCGGCTTCCTGTTCACGTTCGCCAACCCGCTGATTCTTTTTTTCATCGTGGGCTTGTTCGCCCGATTCAACTTCATACTGCCGGAACTTCGGTACTTCCACTACATCCTCGGCTACGCCAGCATCTTCGGCGGCGCGTTGCTGTGGTGGTGGCTGATCACGTTCTTCGTCAACAAGGTCAGAGCGCATTTCAACGTCAGGTCGATGTGGATTTTGAACCGCTGCATCGCCCTGGTGCTCTGCATAATGGCCCTTGTCGGCCTTTACAACGGCATTTCCGGCTACTTCTCCTGACTCTACAAAAGCTATCCGCATTATGGAACCGACCCTCCACCTCCCCTACGCTCCGCAACTCGACTCACTGAATATCGCCGAAATTGCCAACGCGCTCGAAGAGTGCGGCACGCGTTTCTCAGTGGAGCATATAAACTGGCCGGAACAGTACCCGTATCGACCCCTGACTGTTGTCACCGCGGCCCATTCCGGGACACACATATATATCGACTTCCTCGTACGCTGCAATTTCCTGAGAGCGGTCAACTATGCCGACAACTCCCCGGTCAGCGAAGACTCCTGTGTTGAATTTTTCATCGAACCCAAAGCTGGAGAGCCCTACTACAATATCGAGATGAACTGCATCGGGACCATTCTCGCCGGCCACCGCCGGGGACGAAACGACCCGGACCGCACCCGGCTCTCGTCTGACGAGCTGAAACGCATACGCCGTCATGCCACAGTCGGCACGCGACCGTTCGAGGAAATCGAAGGCTCCTTCATCTGGTGCGTGACCACGGCGATTCCCCTCGACCTTATCGGCCTGAAATACGACGGGACCCCGATCGAGACAAGGGGCAACTTCTACAAATGCGCCTCCGCTACTTCCCAACCCCACTACCTCAGTTGGGCCCCCATCACTTCCCCCGAACCGGATTTCCACCGCCCCGAATTTTTCGGTAAAATCATCCTCGACTGACCGCCAAACTCCGACCAGCATCAGCCATCGCGACAAAAAATTGCCCGGTTCCCCGCCGTTGCCGACAAATAACCTATCATACAATGTGAACTTCTCGCGGAAATTGCGTAACTCTGCGGTATAAAAGAACCTAAAACGCTGAATGGATTGAATTTCAGGAGGAAAAATTAGTAATATCATTCAGAGACGGCGAGTTTCGAGCCTTTCCGACAACTCGTAGACAACCCGTTTCGCTAATTTTATTTCCTGAAAATTGTCCGAAATTATGGCTCTTTTGAACGCAGTAGTACTCCAATCCAAAGAGGTCAAGGGCGGCAGAAACAAAGTACGAATCTCTGTAGCCCACAACGGCGAAACCCGGTACATCGTAACAGACATCATCCTCAACTCCTCAAAGGAATTCAAAAACGGTGCCGTAGTCAAACGGCCCGACGCAACCATCCTCAACGTGAAGATTCGCGGGCTCCTCCAACGCTATCAGTTGGCTCTTGATGAGCTTGACTACATAGAAGGCTTGACTTGCCCGGAGTTGCTGTTCCAGCTTAAGAACGCCGGGAACTACAAGCACCGAACTCTCAAAAGCATCTACGAAGAGTATATGGAGAATGCTCACATCAAGCCGGGAACCGCTGACAAGTATCGCAACAACTGGAGGGTCATAAGCCACCATCTCGGGGAGAAGCTATTAGCGGAACACGTTAATCACGGCACCATTCTGGGGCTTGACAAGTATCTCCGCAACCGTGGCCTCAAACTTACCACAGTCCGCAACTATCTCGTGTTCTTCATGGTGCTACTTAATTATGCCAAACGATGCGGATATGTGCAGTACCGCGTCAATCCATTCTTCGGGTACAAGCTCCCCGGAATGGAAGTCAGGGAGTCGTGGATTTCCGTCGAAGAGGTGAGGCGTATAAGGGACCTCAAGACGACTAAACCGAACATAAAAAAGTGTCGCGACTTGTTCATGCTGTCTTACTATCTCGGCGGCATAAACATGACCGACCTGCTCGACATCGACTTCAACTTGCAGAAAAATGTCATTCATTACGTCCGCAAAAAGACGGAAGCGCGGTCGAAACTGAACAAATTCGTGGAGTTCTCCATCCCGGACGAGGCCAAGGCCATCATCGCCAAATACAAGGGCCCTGACGGTCGACTGGCCGTGACAAGGTATCAACGCAAAGACGGCATGCACTGCTTTTTTGACACGAATATGAAGAAACTGGCAGCACTGACGGACATTAAGGGCCTGATATACTATTCGGCACGAAAATCTTTCAGTCAGCACGCCTTCGACCTCGGCATCAGCACGAGCGTCATTGACTACATCCTGGGCCATCGCGTCGACAAAGGAAGCACCTCTCTCTACAACTATATCTCGGTAACACCTGAAATGGCGACGGAAGCCGTGCGCAAGGTATTGGATAATTTGAAATAAAGCATTAACTTTGTCAAATCAATAATTCTTCCATTAGGGCATTTGCCCAATGGTTCTTATTGGTTTGACTTGGGAGAGGGGGTGGTTCCCCTCTCCTTTTTTTCATTACTTATGCGCGACACATCAAAAACAGATCTGAATTTTGACCGATACGATGAGATGAGGCTGCATATGGAACTGCTCCTATCTTCGTCAATTGCCGATTTCGACATTCCGTTAAGAATAGCCATACCTCTTGACAATGCCGGTATCCGGCGGTTGAAGGATTTGACATCTCTTTCACGCAATGACCTTCTCTCGATCAACCGTCTTGGAGAAAAAGCTGTGAATGAAATCGAACGGATTCTTCAACATTTGGGACTGCATCTCGGTGTAAAATATTAAAAAGGGCTGTCAATGGACAGCCCAGCGGAATGCTACACGTCATCACGCACATCATCAGATGGAAAACCCAGGCGCGGATGACCCCTGGGGCCAGGTTGATTTGACCCCCGAA